>DASUAK010000052.1:0-26600 GCA_035763845.1 bacterium
GGCGCCAGCAGCTCGAGCAGCGTGCCGCCCGTGTCCACGAAGACCACGGCCACACCCTCCTGCGCCAGCGTCTCGCGGTGCACCACCCGGCCGCCGAACACGCCGGTGTAGAGCCGCACGCCGGCCTCCAGGTCGCGCACCGCGATGCCGATGTGGTCGAGCCTCACAGCCGCCTCACCAGCTCCTCGGCCGCGGCGTAGGGATCGAGCGCGCCGGAGTGCACCTGCGCGGCCAGCGCGTCGAGCGCACCGTCCCGCTCGGCGGCCGCCAGCACGCGGGCGCGCAGCTCGCGCTCCACGAGCCGCACGATCTCCGCCCGCGAGCGGGCCTGCCGGCGCGGGGCCAGCGTTCCCCCGCCCTCCTGCCACCGGCGGTGCTCCGCGATCGCCTCCACGAGCGGCGCGATGCCCTCCCCCGTGGTCGCCACCGTGGGGAGCACCGGGGGCTGCCAGAGCGAGCCGCGGTGCCCCTGCGCCAGCATCATCTTCACCTCGGTCACGGTGCGGTCGGGATCGCCCTGGTCGGCCTTGTTCACGACGAAGATCTCGCCGATCTCCATGATCCCGGCCTTCATCGTCTGGACGGCATCGCCCATCCCCGGCACGAGCACGATGACCACGGTGTCCGCGGCGCCCACGACGTCCACCTCGGCCTGCCCCGTGCCCACGGTCTCGATCACGATGACCTCGAACCGCGCGGCGTCGAGGACGCGCACGACGTCCGCGGTGGCCGGGGCGAGGCCGCCCAGGCTGCCGCGGGTGGCCATGCTGCGGATGAAGACGCCGGGATCGCCGGCGTGGTCCTGCATGCGGATGCGGTCGCCGAGGAGCGCGCCGCCGGTGAAGGGGCTGGTGGGGTCCACGGCGACGACGGCCACCGTCCGCCCCTGCGCCCGCAGGGCGCGGGTGAGCCCGTCGACCAGCGTGCTCTTCCCGGCGCCGGGGGCGCCGGTGACGCCCACGGTGTAGCCCGACCCCGTCCGCCGGTGCACTTCCGCCAGCAGGGCGCGGCCCTCGGGCTCGCCGTCCTCGACGAGGGAGATGAGCCGGGCGAGCGCCTGGTGCGAGCCGGCCAGCGCCTCCTCGAGCAGGGCCACGGCGCTAGACGGTCACGGCGGGCCGGTGCACGCCGAAGACCGCGCGCAGCGTGTCACAGATCTCGCCGATCGTCGCGTACTCGCGCACCGCCTCGAGGATGGGCGGCATCAGGGACGCGTCCCCCTCCGCGGCCGCCCGCAGCGCCCGCAGGGCGCGCGCAGCGGCGGCGCCGTCCCGCCGGGCGCGCACGTCGGCCAGGCCCGCGCGCTGGCGCTGCACCACCTCGTCCGGCACGCGGAGGATCGCGGGCCGCACGGCTTCCGCGGAGTGGTAGCGGTTGACGCCCACGACGATCTGCTCTTCCCGCTCGATGCGCTGCGACTCGCGGTAGGCGGACTCGGCGATCTGGCGCTGGATGAAGCCGGTCTCGATCGCGCGTAGCACGCCGCCCGCGGCCTCGATCTGGTCGATCAGCGCCAGCGCCCGGCGCTCGATCTCGTCGGTCATCGCCTCCACGGCGTAGGCCCCGCCCAGAGGGTCCACGGTGTCCGCCACCCCGCTCTCGTGCGCCAGGATCTGCTGCGTGCGCAGGGCGAGCAGCGCCGAGCGCTCGGTGGGCAGGGCAAGAGCCTCGTCCATCGCATTCGTGTGCAGCGACTGGGTCCCCCCGAGCACCGCGGCGAGGGCCTGCAGCGTCACCCGTACGACGTTGTTGTCCGGCTGCTGCGCGGTGAGGGCCACGCCGGCCGTTTGCGTGTGGAAGCGCAGCATCCACGAGCGGGGGTCCCGGGCGCGGAGGCGCTCGCGCACCAGGCGCGCCCACAGCCGCCGGGCGGCGCGGAACTTGGCCACCTCTTCGAGCAGATCCATCTGCGCGGCGAAGAAGAAGCTCAGGCGCGGCGCGATGCGGTCCACCGGCAGCCCGGCGGCGTCCGCGGCCCGGAGGTAGGTCAGCCCGTCCGCCAGCGTGAAGGCGACCTCCTGCACCGCGGTGGCCCCGGCCTCACGGATGTGGTAGCCGCTGACGCTGATCGGGTTCCAGCGGGGCAGATGATCGGCGCAGTACCGGAAGACGTCGGTGATCAGGCGCAGGGACGGCGCGGGCGGATAGATGTAGGTCCCCCGGGCGATATACTCCTTGAGGATGTCGTTCTGCGTGGTCCCGCCGACCTGCCCGGGCGCCACGCCCTGCGCCTCCGCCACGGCGACGTACATGGCCAGGAGGATCGCCGCCGTGGCGTTGATCGTCATCGAGGTCGTGACGCGGTCCAGGGGGATGTCCTGGAAGAGGACCGCCATGTCCGCCAGCGAGTCGATCGCCACGCCAGCCTTGCCCACCTCGGCCTCCGCGCGCGGGTGGTCGGAGTCGTAGCCCATCTGCGTGGGAAGGTCGAAGGCGACGGACAGCCCCGTCTGCCCTTCCTGCAGCAGCAGCCGGAAGCGGCGGTTGGTCTCCTCCGCGGTTCCGTACCCGGCGTACTGGCGCATCGTCCACAGCCGGCCGCGGTACATCGTGGGATAGATCCCGCGGGTGTAGGGGAACGAGCCCGGCGTGCCGAGATCGCGCGCCGGGTCGGCCGCGGCGTCGGCGGGGCCGTAGACGTCCTTGATCTCGATGCCGTCGGCGGTCTCGAACCGCCTCCGGCGCTCCGCGTGGTCCATGGCGTTATCCGGAAGGTTCGATTACGGCGAGCACCGCTCCCCCCGCCACCTCCTGACCCTGCCGCACGCGGACGGCGGTGATGCGTCCGGGGACGGGCGCGCGGATCTCGCTCTGCATCTTCATCGCCTCGAGGATGACCAGTACGTGCCCGCGGTCGACGACCGTTCCCGGAACAGCGTCCACCGCCACCACCAGGCCGGGCATCGGCGCGGCGATCTCGCGCGGCCCATCCGAAGCCGCACCACCGCGCCGCCGGATCGGGAGCGCGCGCTCGACGCGCAGACGGTACTGCTCCGCCCCGACGGTGACAAGGCGCTCCTCCCCGGCCGGGCGGATCACGACGGGAACCACCTGCGCGTCGACCCGCAGCGTGAAGCAGGTACTCAGCCGGGGTTCGAGTGCGACACGAAATGCCCGGCCGTCGAGCGTGACCTTGAGGCCATCGCCATCACGTTGAACGAGAACCGTCCGGCTCGAGCCGCTGTTCGTTACGATGTACTCGACACTCACTGCAATCCTTCTTCCCTCGCCGCCTGGATCCAGCGGCGGTTCGATCCTGTCGCGGGAGCTGATGGCTGGGCGGGACGGACCGTCCGTTCCGCTTCCATGAAAGCCGCCGCCGCGGCGGCGATGACCGCCTCGCGCTCATGCCGCGCGCGGGGACGCTCCGCTTCCCACCGCGCCACGAAGGCCGTGGTGTGGGTGCCGGCGGCGAACTCCGGATCCGCCAGAGCCCACAGGTGGAACGGGATGGTCGTGGCCACGCCCGCCACCGCCATCTCCGCAAGCGCCCGCCGCATCCGGGCGATCGCCGCCTCGCGCGTGGCGCCCCAGGCGATGACCTTGGCCAGCAGCGGATCGTAGTGCCGCGTCACCTCGGTCCCGGGCACGATGGCGCCGTCCAGGCGGATGCCCGGGCCGCCCGGCTCCACGACGCCCTCGATCCGGCCTACCGAGGGCAGGAAGCCCTCGTGCGGATCCTCCGCGCTGATGCGGCACTCGACGGCGTGGCCCCGCGGCGGTGGCGGCTCGTCCACGCTCATGCGGCCGTCCCGGGCGATGCGCAGCTGCTCGGCGACGAGGTCGATCCCGGTGACGAGCTCGGTGACCGGGTGCTCCACCTGCAGCCGCGCGTTGACCTCCAGGAAGTAGAAGCCGTCCGAGGCGGCCAGGAACTCGAAAGTGCCCGCGCCCACGTAGCCGATGGCCCTGGCCCCAGTCACCGCCGCGCGCAGCATCCGCTCGCGCAGGGCGGGATCGAGACCCGGCGCCGGGGTCTCTTCGATCAGCTTCTGGTGGCGGCGCTGCACCGAGCAGTCCCGCTCGCCGAGCGCGATGACGCGCCCCGCCCGGTCGGCGAGGATCTGCACCTCGATGTGGCGGGCGCCGGGCAGCCAGCGTTCGAGGTAGACGCGGTCGTCGCCGAACGCGGCGCGCGCCTCCCCGCGGGCGATGCGCACCGCCTCGGCCAGATCGCGCTCCTCGCGAACGAGATGGATGCCCTTGCCGCCGCCGCCGCCCGCGGGTTTGATCAGGAGCGGCAGGCCTACGGCGCGGACTGCCTCCGGCAGCATCTCGTCGGTGACGGGATCCGTTCCTGGCAGCACCGGCACGCCTACGGTGGCCACGCGCGAGCGCGTGGCCGACTTGTCGCCGCAGACGGCGAGGACATCCGGCGGAGGGCCGATGAAGGCGAGGCCCGCCTGCTCGCAGCTCTGTGCGAACGCGGGATTCTCGGCGAGGAAACCGTAGCCCGGATGCACGGCCTGCACGGCGGCCTCGCGGGCGATCCGGATCAAGGCGGGGATGTTCAGATAGCTGTCGGCCGGCGCGTCCCCCGGCAGCGGGTACGCCGCGTCGGCCATCTGGACGTGGGCGGCGCGACGGTCCACGGGGGAGTATACGGCGGCGGCCCGCAGCCCGAGGTCGCGGCAGGCGCGGATGATGCGCACCGCGATCTCGCCCCGGTTGGCGACCAGCACGGACCAGGGGGCGGGGTTAGAGCTCGTCCTCGTCCTCGTCTTCCTCGCGCTTCAAGCCGGGCCGGTGCACGAGGACGTAGCGGGAGATCTGGAAGCTGCAGGCTTCCCAGAAGCGGAGCCCCCGGACGTTGCCGGTGGTCACCGAGGCGTGGATGTCGTGGGCGCCCTTGCCCTGCATGAACTCCAGGACGGCTTCGGCCATGCGCCGGCCGAACCCCTCGCGCCGGTACTCCGGGTAGATGAAGAACTCGGCGACGGTCCCCTGGACGCGCGAGCCGCCGGCCGACTGGGCAGTGATGATCGCGACGGCGAAGCCGACGGGGCGCTGCCCGTCCAGGGCCCACCAGATGTGGCGGCTGCGGCCCTGCTCGGCGAAGATGTGGCGGATGTAGGCGTCCAGCCACTCGTCGGCCGGCGGCTCCCCCGTGATCTCTTCCCGGTACTTCCGCAGCCAGTCGCGGAACTTCCGGTCCTCGGGGGACACGTACTCCAGCTTCAACGCCGTGCGCTGCTGCATCAGGTCACCGGTCGGGGTCTCGGGTAGTCAGTTCTACCCCCGGCCCCGCCGACTCCTCTCGTCCGCTAGAGCGGGATGTTGCCGTGCTTCTTCTTCGGCAGTGACTGGCGCTTGGACTCGAGCATGGCCAGCGCCGCGATCAGGCGGGGGCGCGTCTCGCGCGGCTCGATGACGTCGTCGATGTAGCCCCGCATCGCCGCGATGTAGGGGTTGGCGAACTGCGCGCGGTAGTCGGCGACGAGCTTCGCGCGCAGGGCCGCGGGATCGCCTGCCGCGGCGAGCTCCCGCCGGAAGATGATCTCGATCGCCCCCTCCGGTCCCATCACCGCGATCTCGGCGCTGGGCCAGGCCAGGTTCAAGTCGGCGCGGATGTGCCGGCTGGACATCACGTCGTAGGCCCCACCGTACGCCTTGCGCGTCACCACGGTGAGCTTGGGCACGGTGGCCTCGCAGTACGCGAAGAGCAGCTTCGCCCCGTTGCGGATGATGCCGCCGTGCTCCTGGCCGACCCCGGGAAGGAAGCCCGGCACGTCCACGAAGGTGACCAGCGGGACATTGAAAGCGTCGCAGAAGCGGACGAACCGGGCGCCTTTCGTGGAGGAGGCGATGTCCAGCACACCGGCGAGGTGCTGCGGCTGCTGGGCCACGATCCCGACCGGCCGCCCGTCCAGCCGGGCGAAGCCGGTGATGAGGTTCGGCGCGAAGTGGGCGTGGACGTCGAGGAAGGAGCGCTCGTCTACCACGCGGCGGATGACCTCGCCCATGTCGTAGGGCTTCGCCGGATCGTCGGGGACCAGGCCGTCCAGCGCCGCGTCCATCCGGCCCGGATCGTCCTCCGACGCCGCGCGCGGGGGATCCTCGAGGTTGTTCTGGGGGAGGTAGCTCAGGAGCCGGCGCATCAGCGCCAGCGCGTCCGCGTCGTCCTCCGCGACGAAGTGCGCCACGCCGCTGCGGGTGGCGTGGACGTCGGCCCCGCCCAGGGCCTCGAAGCTGACCTCCTCACGCGTCACTGTGCGCACGACCTGCGGCCCGGTCACGAACATGTAGCTGGTGCCGCGGACCATCACCGTGAAGTCGGTGATCGCCGGCGAGTACACCGCCCCGCCGGCGCAGGGACCCATGATCGCGGAGATCTGGGGGATCACCCCGCTGGCCATCGTGTTGCGGTAGAAGATCTCCGCGTAGCCGCCCAGGCTGGCCACGCCCTCCTGGATGCGTGCGCCGCCCGAGTCGTTCAACCCGATCATCGGCGCGCCGGTGCGCAGGGCCAGATCCATCACTTTGCAGATCTTCGCGGCGTGCGCCTCTCCGAGCGACCCGCCCAGCACGGTGAAGTCCTGCGAGAAGAGGAAGACGGTGCGGCCGCCGACCGTTCCGTAGCCGGTGACCACGCCGTCCGCCGGCGCCTCGAGGCGGTCCATGCCGAAGGCGCGGGCCTGGTGGGTGACGAACAGGTCGAGCTCGACGAAGGTGCCGGGGTCGAGGAGGAGGTCGACCCGCTCCCGCGCGGTGAGCTTCCCCGCGTCGTGCTGGCGCTGGATGCGCTCGGGCCCGCCGAGCGCGCGGAGGCGCGCCTTGCGCGCCCGCAGGTCCGCGATCCGGTCGTCACCCATGACGGGGTGGCTAGTCCTGGACGGCCCTCGCGCTCATGGGGCGGATCGTGATGATGCCGTGCTTGAAGACGAGCTCGCGGCCGGCGTCGGTCTCCACCATCAGGCTGTAGGTGCCGAAGTCCCGCAGCACGCCGCCCAGGATCTCGTAGCCGTCGCGGCAGCGGATGTGCACCGGGACCCCCGTGGTGACGAGATGGCGGAAGAAGTCGTCCTCCATCGAGCCCTTGGGCGTAAAGCGGTTCATCGGCTGGGCCACCTCAGCACCTCCCTGACGCTCCGGCCTGATCTGCTCCAGTGTCGCGACCCCGTCATCCACCCATCCGTTCTCCTCGGCCGGCGGGGCCTCCGCGGGCGCCGTCTCTGCCGGACCGCCGGCCGCGGGCCGGATCTCAGCCTGCGGGGGCACGTCCTCTGCCGCGGGCTCCCCCCGCTCGGGCACCCGCGCGGGCCGCGGCATCTGCCGCTGCGGCCCCCGCAGCCTGCGGTAGTGCGCTTCCATCGACTCCAGCTCTTCGCGCCTGTCCCGCATCATCCACCCCCGCCGCCCCACGGGCGACCCGCGCTTGCCGACCGCGTCCAGCGTGCCCGCGATGACGGCCTCCGCGTCGCTGCCTTCCACGAGCGCCGAGCCCACGTACCGCTCGGACGTGGCGTTCCCCGCCACGGAGAGCGCCACGATCATCGCCTTGCCGGCGGCCAGCGTCACGGGCGCGATCGACTCCACCGTGATCCGCCGGTCCTCCGCCTCGAAAGCCGCCTTCAGAGCGTCGAGCACGGCGTGCGCCGCGGTGCGCAGGCGCCCGGCCGGGTCGGTCGGCCCCTTGGCCCGCCCCACCAGCGCGGTCACGGTACCCTCGTCCGACCGCAGCTCGACGGTGACGCGGGTGTCGGCGGCGGTGATGACCTCCTCCACGCGCTGCATGTACCAGCGCGGGCGGGAGGGTCGGTCGTCGCGCATGCGCGCCACGCGGATGCGGCGGCCGTCCACCGCCAGGGAGTACTGCGACATCAGCGCCGCGGCGACCGCGTCCCGGATCCGGGGCTCGTCGCCGTCTGCGGCGGCGGTGACGTAGATGCGGTCGATCTCCCCCGCATCGGTCGCCACCACGCGGGCCGCGGCCACGCCCTCGAGCCGCTCCAGCAGCGCTTCGAGATCCTCGGCGAAGACTTCGCTCGGCACCGCCACCGATCCCACCCGTGTTGGTTGGGGGATTTCCCCGGGGCGCGGGTCTTTCCTGCGGTGCGGAGCGTTCAGAACCGGGGCGGGGTCCGGGGACGGGCCAGCGGGGTGGCGATGATCACCCCTTCGCCGCCCATCGCCTCGCGGCGGCGGCCGTCGATGAGGATCTGCACGCGCGAGGCCTGGGGAAGCTGCGTCGCGGTGTAGACGACCTGCCACATCCGCCCCAGCATGCTGGCGCTGCCGCCCCCGGCCTCGACCTCGCGGGAGAAGTCCACGTGCGCCACCCCGCCCTCGAGGCGCACCCCGCGCAGGGTCGTGCCCGCCGGGATCGCCGTGGAGAGACCCGCCGCCTGCTCCTCAGCGCTGGGCCCGCGCAGCAGCTCCGTGAGCGCCGCGGTCAGCACCGCGCGGGGATCGCCCCCGGGCACGGTGCGGGGGACCTCGACCAGGACGATGGCCGTCCCTTCGCTGCGGGTGAAGAAGATGGAGACCGGGACCTCGCCCGGGCGCCTCGTGCATCCGGCGAGGAGAAGCGCGAGCAGGAGCAGGACGATGCCGTGAACCGGGCGCGGCGTCACAGCTCCAGCAGCGCGACGAACCCGGGCTCGTCGACCACCTTCACCTTCAGCTTCCTCGCCTTCTCCAGCTTGGAGCCCGGACCTTCACCGGCCACCAGGACGTCCGTCTTCCGGGAGACGCTGCCGCCGACGATCCCCCCTCGCTCGCGGACCAGCTGCTCCGCCTGCGACCGGGCGAAGCGGCTCAGCGTGCCGGTGATGACCACCTGCTTGCCGGCGAGAGGCCCGCTCCCGCGCCGGGAGGCCTCCGGGCGCACCCCCAGAGCGAGGAGATCGCGCACGAGCGCGACGTTCTCTGGCCGCTCGAAGAAGAGGTGCACGCTCTCGGCGATCGTCGGGCCGATCCCCTCGACGTCCCGGATCTCTTCGAAGGTCGCGGCCATGAGCGCCTCTATGTCCCCGCAGTGCGCCGCGAGCACCTCGGCGACGTGCCCGCCGACGTGGCGGATGCCGAGGGCGTAGAGCAGGCGGGCCAGGGTGGTCCGCCGGCTGCCGGCGATCGAGTCGACGACGTTTTGGGCCGACTTCTCCGCCATCCGCTCCAGGCCCACCAGCTGCTCCTTGCGCAGCCGGTACAGATCGGCCGCGGTCGTGATCAGCCCCCGGTCCAGCAATTGCTGGAGCAGCTTCGGCCCCACGCGGTCGATGTTCATCGAGCCGCGGGCGCAGAAGTGGATGAGGCGCCCGAGCACCTGGGCGGGGCAGGCGGCGTTGATGCAGCGCGCCACGGCCTCACCCGCCGGCCGCACCACCGGCGTGCCGCAGACCGGGCACGCCGCCGGCATGACGAATGGCTCCTCCGCCCCGGTGCGCCGCTCGGTGAGCACGCGCACCACCTCGGGGATGACCTCGCCCGCACGCTGCACCACGACGGCGTCGCCGATGTGCACGTCCTTGCGGCGGACCTCGTCTTCGTTGTGCAGCGTCGCGCTCGTCACCGTCACCCCGGAGACGCGGACCGGCTCCAGCTCGGCCACCGGCGTGAGCGCGCCGGTGCGTCCCACGTAGACCCGGATCCCCGTCACCCGGGTGACCGCCTGCTCCGCGGGGAATTTGTATGCGATCGCCCAGCGCGGCGCCTGGCTGGTGGCCCCCAGCTCGGCCTGCTGGCGGACGTCATTGACCTTGATGACGACACCGTCGGTCTCGTAGGGCAATGTCTCGCGCCGTTCGGTCCACTCGCCGACGTAGGCAAGCACGTCATCCAGGGACGCGCAGCGCCGGGTGTGCGGGTTGATCGGGACGCCGGCCTTCTCCAACCAGCGCAGCGCGTCGAGATGCGTCCTCAGGTCGAGCCCCTCGACCGCGCCGACGCCGTAGGCGTAGATGTCCAGCGGGCGCGAGGCCGTGATGCGGGCGTCGAGCTGGCGGAGCGAGCCGCTCGCCGCGTTGCGTGGGTTGGCGAAGAGGCTCTGGCCCTGCGCTTCCCGGTCCCGGTTGACCCCCCGGAAGGCATCGGTCGGGAGGAAGACCTCCCCGCGCACCTCCAGCAGCTTCGGTGCTGGGGAAACCGCAAGGCGGGCGGGGATGCGCGCGATCGTGCGCAGGTTCTGCGTGACGTCCTCCCCCTGGAGCCCGTCGCCCCGCGTGGCGCCGCGCGTCAGGCGGCCGTCCTCGTAGGTCAGGTTCACCGCCGAGCCGTCCATCTTGAGCTCACAGACGTACTCGACCGCCGCCGCCCCCAGCGCCGACTGCACGCGTCGGGCCCACGCGCGCAGCTCCTCCGGATCGAAAGCGTTGGCCAGGCTGCGCATCGGCTGGCGGTGCCGCACGGCGGCGAACGCCTGAGCGGGCGGCGCGCCTACCCGCTGGGTCGGGGAGTCGGGCGTGATGTATTCGGGGAAGCGCCGCTCCAGCTCGCGCAGCTCGCGCATCAGGGCGTCGTACTCGGCGTCGGTGATCTCGGGATCGTCGAGGACGTGGTACCGGTAGTTGTGGTGCTCGAGGGCCGCCCGCAGCTCGTCGACGCGCCGGGCCGCGTCGATCTTGCTCAGCGCGGCGGGGATGGGCGACGGCCTCGCGGCCGCGGATCGCTTCGAGTACGGGGACCGCTTCGCGGATGAAGACGGCTTCGAGGATGAGGAAGGCTTCGGGGTCCGCGCGCGGGCCATCTCATCCTTACTATAGCGCGTCCGGGTCGCTCACCCTCCCGCCATCGCGGGGATGATCGCGACCTCCGAACCGGGGCCGACCGGCGTGCGCAGGCCCTGCCGGAAGCGGACGTCCTCGTCGTCGACGAAGATGTTCACGAAGGGGTGGACGTTGCCGTCCCCGTCGAGGACGCGCGATTTGATCCCGGGGAAGCGGCGCTCCAGGTCTTCGACAAGCTCCACCAGCGTGCCGCCCTCGGCCTGCACGGTCCGCTGGTCGGCGGTCAGCTTGCGCAGCGGGGTGGGAATGCGGATGGTGGCCATCGGTTCCTCCTCAGCCCACGAGATCGAGCACGGCGCGCTCGAACGACCGCAGCGCCGGCGTGATGCGGATCGGCGGCCGGAGGTGGTCCTCCACGGCCTCCAGCGTCTTGAGCCCGATGCCGGTGACGTAGGCCACGACGACGTCGTCGGGGGCGAAGGCGCCCTGCTCTGCGAGCGCTCGCAGCACGCCGATCGTCACCCCGCCCGCCGTTTCGGTGAAGATCCCCTCGGTCTCGGCCAGCAGCCGGATCCCGGCCACGATCTCCTCGTCGCTCACGCCGAGGACCCGGCCGCCGGTCTCGCGGGCCAGCCGCAGGACGTAGCGGCCGTCCGCCGGCGCGCCGATGGCGAGGGAGCGGGCGATCGTGTCGGGCTTGACGGGGCGGATCTCCTCCCGTCCGGCCTCGAACGCCTCCGCCACGGGCGCGCAGCCGGACGCCTGGGCGGCATGGACCCGCGTGCGGACCTCGGGGATGACGCCGGTCTTGTGCAGCTCGGTGAGGCCCTTGTGGATCTTCACGAGCAGGCTGCCGCTGGCCACCGGCACGACGATGTGGTCGGGGGCGCGCCATGCGAGCTGCTCCGCCACCTCGAAGCCCAGCGTCTTGCCGCCCTCCGAGTAGTACGGCCGCAGGTTCACGTTGACGAAGGCCCAGCGGTGTTCTTCCGCGATCTCCGCGCACAGCCGGTTCACGTCGTCGTAAGTGCCCTCCACCTCGACGATCGTCGGGCCGTACGCCGCGGAGGCGACCACCTTGCCGCGCTCGAGCCCCGCCGGGATGAAGACGCAGGCGCGCAGCCCGGCCCGCGCGGCGTGGGCGGCGACCGCGTTGGCCAGGTTGCCGGTGGAGGCGCAGGCCACGACCTCGAAGCCGAAGCGCTTCGCCGCGGCCATCGCGACGCCGACGACGCGGTCCTTGAACGACCAGGTGGGGTTGACGCTGTCGTTCTTGACGTAGAGGGCCCGCAGCCCGAGGGCCTCCCCCAGGCGGTGGGCGTGGATCAGGGGCGACCAACCCGGCTGCAGGTCGATCTCCTGGATGCGATCCACGGGCAGCAGCGCCTGGTAGCGCCAGATCGACCGCGGGCCGGACGCGAAGCGCTCCCGCAGGCTCTGGCCGGCGAGGGCCGCGTAATCGTAGACCACCTCCAGCGGGCCGAAGCAGCGCTCGCACACGTAGACCGGCTCCGCCGGATAGACGGTGCCGCACTCCCGGCAGCGCAGCGTCGTTGCAGCCATCCCCGTTCCCCCTGTGACGCCGGCTTACAGCGGTGTCGCCGCCGCGCCCGTCGCGTCCACCCGAAGCGTCATCGCCTCGGCCCGGTGGCCGGATCGTCCGAACGCGGCCACCATCGCCCGGCCGACCGCGTCCGTCCGGTCCGGCGGGGCCAGGGCCACGATCGCCGGCCCCGAGCCCGAGAGCGCGGCGCCGTACGCGCCGGCCTCCTGGGCCGCCGAGATGACGTCCTCCATCCCCGGCACGAGCCGGGCGCGGTACGGCTGGTGTAGCCCGTCCGCGAGCGCTCCCGCCAGGAGCGCCGTGTCGCCCGTCGTCATCGCCGCCACCAGTCGCGCCGTCCGGCCGAGGTTGGCCACCGCGTCGCGCAGCGGGACCCGGTCAGGCAGCGCCGCCCGCGCCTCTTCCGTCGAGACGGCGAAGTCCGGCACGGCCGCGACGACCGCCGCCTCCCACCGCGGGATGATCCGGGTCCACACCACCCGGCCGCCCGACGTATCGACAAGTACCGCCCCGCCGAGGAGCGCGGCGGCCACGTTGTCCGGATGCCCCTCCATCTTCCAGGCGAGGTCGAGCAGCGCGTCGCGTCCCAGGCACAGCTCCAGCGCCGCGTCGGCGGCGGCGAGCCCCCCGACGATCGCCGCGGCGCTGCTGCCCAGTCCCCGGGCCATCGGGATGCGGTTCCGGCACCGGATCCGGAACGCCCCGGACCGCCCGGCGGCCTGCGCGGCGCGTCCGGCGGCGCGGGCCACGAGGTTGGCCTCGTCCGCGGCCAGCGTGCCCTCACCCTCGCCGGCGACGGCGACCTCGGTCCGCTCCGCGGGCTCGGCCTCGATCTCGTTGTACAGGCCCAGGGCCAGCCCCAGCACGTCGAACGCCGGCCCGAGGTTGGCGGTCGTCGCCGGCACCCGCACGCGAACCCTCACGCGACCCTCCGGAAAACAAAACACCCCTCCAATTCCAGGAGGGGTGCGCGTCCCTCTTATCTCTCGGAATTGGTCCGCGGGAGTTGGCACCTCGCGCCATCGCGCCGGTTGCCGGGGGTCATCGGGCCCGTCCCTCACCCACTCTTGATAAGGAGCGCCTATGCAGTTGGCTTTCTATATAGCACGGAGCCGTCGAAGGCGTCAAGGGCGGGTTCGAAGGGTCTAGCAGCCCGCGGGGCGGGCAGGCCCTATGGAAAGGGAGGGACTGTCGATGGACCCGGTCCGGTCGGCCCCCCGCCTGACCTGTCCCACGTGCGGGGCCCAGCAAGACAGCCCTGGCTCCACAGTGTGTGAAGTGTGCGGCGCGGATCTCCTCCGGTCTTCCAAGCAGCCGTCGTCCCCCTCCTCCGCAGCAGAGCGCAGCGAGTCCCTGCGCCGCGCGGCCGGCGCGCTCCGCGGAGCAGCGGGAAAGGCCGCCGCCATCCCCGTCCGGCTCGTGCGCGGGATCGTTGCCGCGATCATGAGCGTGGTCTCGCTGATCCTCCGGATCGTCACCGTGACCCTCAAGACGGCCCTGATCCTCGCGGTGGTCGCGGCGATCGTGCTCGGCCTCACCTACATCCCGGCCGTGCAGGCCAAAGTCCCGGTCGCGAAAGAGCTCCCGGGGATGACCCTCGACCTGCTGCGCGACGGCGCCGACCGCGGCGTGTGGTGGGTCAAGGGCATGCTCCGGCAGCGCTCCGCGCCTGCCGAGGCGGACCGCCCGTCCGCACCGGCGTCCACGCGTCCGGCCGCGACGAGACCGGCCGCGCCCAGGCCGGCGGCGCGAAAGCCCGCGGCGGCGAAGCCGGCCGCGGCCACAGCCGTGCCGGCGATCCGTGTGACCTCCACACCGGCGGGCTCGACAGTGCTGGTGAATCAGAAGCGGGTCGGCCGGACGCCGCTCACTGTGAAGGTGGCGCCCGGGACCTATACGGTGACGATCAGCCGCCCCGGCTACAAAAGCGTCACGCGAACCGTCACCGTGAAGAAGACCGGGCCCGCGTCCGTCAACGTGACCCTGATCATGGCGCCCTGACGTCGCGGACTGATTGACACCCGCTTTTTTCGCGTGCTACGTTGTTGCGGACAGGTAACCGGCCCGCAACGCCCTTATCTGTACGTTGTCAGGAAAGGAGTACGCCGCAAGATGGCTACAGGCACCGTGAAGTGGTTCAACGCGGAGAAGGGCTACGGTTTCATCTCCGTGGAGGGTGGCCAGGACGTTTTCGTCCACTACAGCGCCATCCAGGCCGATGGGTTCCGCACCCTGCAGGAAGGTCAGCAGGTCCAGTTCGACATCGTCGACGGAAAGAAGGGACCCCAGGCCGCGAACGTCGTTCCCGCGTAGCCCAGGACGCCGAACCAGGGCCCGGCCGGCCATCCGCCGCCGGGCCCTTCCCATTGGCGATCCGAACAAGGGAAACCGCCGAGGCGCGACGGAACTGTTGTGGGTGGGGGACGCGCCGCTGTGAGCCTCATCGGGCTGGTGAACCTGCTCTTCCAGGCCTTCTACATCCTGCTGCTGCTCCGGGTGATCCTGACCTGGGTGCCCGGCGTCGACGACCGGCATCCCGCGGTGCAGTTCGTGCAGCGCACGACCGCGCCCGTGCTCACGCCGATCCGCCGCGCGCTGCCGCCCGCGGGCGGACTGGATCTGTCCCCCATGGTGGCCATCCTGCTCCTCATCCTGACCCAGCGGATCGTGAACGACCTCCTCTTCCGGATGCAGGTGCCCTGACCGGCGGCGGAGGAGCCGCTCGCAGGGGGTGGAAACATTGACGGTGCAGGCATACGTGCTCGTGCGGACGATGCCCGGCCAGGCGGGCGATGCGCTCGCGCGCATCCAGGCCATCCCCGGTGTCAGCGCCGCCCATGCCGTAACGGGTCCGACCGACGTCATCGCCTTCGTCGAAGCCGACAACATGGACGCCCTCGGCCGCCTCATCGTCTCGCGCATCCAGCAGGCGCCCGGCGTGACCCGCACGACCACCTGTGTGGTGACCCCCATCCAGCGGTGAGCGAGATCCCGTGCCGGAGGTGAGTCCGTAGCGACGATGCTGGACCAAGTGCTGCAGGTCGCCATCATGGCATCCGACATGAAGAAGTCGGTGAACTTCTATTCCTACGTGCTCGGACTGACGGTCATCACCAAAGCGGAGCGCAGTGTGGAGTTCCGGACCGACGGCCCCGTGCTGGCGGTGAAGCCGCGGGAGCAGGCCGGCGGGGCGGGCACGACCCAGATCACCTTCCAGGTCGCCGACGTGGAGGTGACCTTCGCCGACGCGAAGCGGCGCGGGGCGCGCGTCGTGGCGCCTCCGCGCACGGTCGACGGCGGCCGCCTGGCGCGCCTGGCCGATCCCGACGGCAACGTCATCGAGCTCTTCGAGCCCGAAGCCTGAACCAGACGGCCTGCACCAAACCACCCACGCCAAAATCGAGCGCGGGCCCGATTATCCGGACCCCGTTTGGGCCTAGACTGCGCCTGCAGGCATCCTGGAGGTGAGACGGATGTCCGAGGTGCGGTTCAGCGAGGTTCGCGTCGCGGCCGTCCCCGCCATGCGCGTGGCTTCGTTCCGTGTGATCAGCCCGACCCCCGAGGATGACGCGGCGGCCCATGCGCGGCAGTGGCTCGCCGCCCACGGCCTGGCCGCCGAGCGGTTCTTCGGATTCGACGTGGCCGTCACGCCCGAGCAGGAGCGGCACGACCTGCGGGGCTACGAGGTCTGGGCGGTTCTCCCGCCCGGCGTGCCGTCGGCCGGCGCGGCGATCCGCGACGTGCCCGGCGGGCTCTACGCTGTGATGACCGTCTTCGACGCCTTCGACGATCCGTTCAAGTGGATCCCGGAAGGGTGGAAGCATCTGCAGCACTGGGTCGGCCGGAGCGCGGAGTACCGCGCCGCGGACCAGCAGTGCCTGGAAGAGATCGTCACGGACGGACGGCGCCGCCATCTGGCGGTGTACTACCCGGTAACGGCGGCGTGGATCGAGAGCGCGGCGTAGCCGGGAGGAAGAACACCGCGCCCAGCGCCACGACGGACAGCAGCAGGACCCAGGTCAGGGTGCGCTCGAGACCGATGACGTCGCCGAGCGCACCCACCGCGGTGAGCGACAGCCCCGCCGTCCCCCAGGCCAGCCCCATCACGATGCTGCTCGCCACGCTCGCGCGGTGGGGCATCAGCTCCTGCGCCATGACGATGGTCACGGCCGCGGAGAGGTAGATCGCGATCCCGCCCAATCCCAGGAAGACGTAGGCCCACGGTCCTTGCGTCCGCACGAAGAGGAAGAGCAGCGGCGTGCTCAGCAGCAGGGAGAGCGCCATCATCCGCCGGCGCCCCACGCGATCCGAGAGCGTGCCGCCCGAGACGCCGCCGACCGCGCCGATGCCTCCGAACAGGAACACCGCGGCCCCGCCGGCGATGATCGATCCGCCCCGCGCGCTGAGCAGCAGCGGCAGGAAGGTCTGGTAGGCCGAGATGACGACGCTGCGCAGCACGACGATGAACCAGAGCACGAGCAGGGGCCGCAGCGCGCCGACGAGATCGCTGCGCAGGCTGACCCCGCTCGGCCGGTGGGGAAGCTCGCGGCGCGCCGGGATCCACCGCCACAGGATCACGGCGGCGGCCAGCCCCGGGAGCGCGACGATCCAGGTCGCGCCGAGCCCCCGCCCGGCCACGACGAGGGCGATGACGAGGGGGCCGAGCGCGTAACCCAGCTCGCCGCCCGCAACGAAGAGCGACAACCCGGCGCCCTTTCGCCGCCCGCTGGCTTCGCCCGCGGTGGAGGCCCCCTGCGGATGGAATGAGGACGTTCCCGTCCCGGCGATGAGGAGCAGGATCACCAGGACCGCGTAGCTGGGCGCCAGCCCCATCAGGCCCATCGCCGCCACCGTGAGGGCCGGGCCGGCTGCGACGAAGAACCGGCGCCGCATCCGGTCGGCGATCGCGCCGAACAGCGGCTGCGACATCGCCGCGGACGTCGTCAGCACGGTGGCGAGGAAGCCGGCCAGGGCCAGCGAGAGATCGAAGCGGGCGACGACCAGCGGCAGCAGCGGCGCGAGGAAGGCGACGTAGAAGTCGTTCAGGAAGTGGGCGAAGGTCGCCGCCCACAGCGTGCGGGCGTCCACCCCATCACCGCGCCCGGCGTGGCGCGGCGGCGTCTCAACGGCCGTCCGCATCGACAGGCAGGGCGCCGCGCAGCAGCTCGACGAGATGGAGGGCGCGCCGGCCGGCCCCGTGCTGGATCTGCTGCCGGCAGGACACGCCCATGGCCACCACCGGCGTCTCCGCGGGCAGCGCGCGCACGGCCGGCAGGAGGCGGCGCTCACCCACCGCCATGGAGATCTCGTAGTGCTCCCGCTCGAAGCCGAACGACCCGGCCATCCCGCAGCAGCCCGAGTCGACCTCCTCGACGGTGAAGCCCGCGGCCGCCAGCACTTCACGGGCCGCCGCCGTTCCGGCGAGCGCCTTCTGATGGCAGTGGCCGTGCAGCAGCACCCGGCCTCCGGCCCCCCCGGTCCGCAGCGGCAGCGGGGAGCGGCGGTGCTCCGCGGCCAGGAACTCGTCGATCAGCATGGTGCGGCGGGCCAGCAGCCGGGCATCGTCGCCGGGGACCAGATCGGGGACCTCGTCCCGGAAGGTGAGGATGCAGCTCGGCTCGAGGCCGAGGATCGGGATGCCGTCCGCGGCCAGCGGCAGGAGGGCCTCGACGTTCCGCGCGGCGGCGCGGGCGGCCTGCTTGAGCAGCCCCTTGCTGATCATCGTCCGGCCGCAGCAGCCCGCCTGCGCGAGGATGACGTCGTACCCGAGACGCTCCAGCAGCTCGACGGCCGCGCGCCCCACCTGGGGATAGTTGTAGAGCATGAAGGTGTCGGGGAACAGGGCGACGGTGCCGCGCGGCGCGGGCTTCCCTGCGCCGCTCGCCCCCCGGGCGCGCGCCTTCCACCAGCGATCGAAGCCCCCCCGCGCGAACGGCGGCAGCGGGCGGCGCCGGTCCACGCCGCCTGCCACATCGAGAGCCCAGCGCACGGGGGGCAGCGCGCCCAGCCAGTTCGACAGCGGCGCGGCGGCGCTCCCGGCGCGTGCCAGGGCGCGGAAGTTGCCGAAGGCCCAGGAGCGCAGCGGCAACCCGTTGGCCTCGTGGTAGTGGGCGAGGAACTCGTACTTGAGCTTTGCCATGTCCACGTTGGCGGGGCACTCCGCCTTGCAGCCCTTGCACTCCAGGCAGAGGTCGAGGGCGTCGTGCAGACGCCGGCCGGTCAGCTCGCCCGGTGGAAGCACGCCCGAGAGAACGGCCCGCAGCAGGTTCGCGCGGCCGCGCGTGCTGTGCTCCTCCTCGCGGGTGACCATGTAGGAGGGGCACATCGTCCCGTCGGTCTTCTTGCGACAGGCCCCCACCCCGCTGCACAGCTCCGCGGCCTGGGCGAAGCCGCCTTCCTTCGACCAGTCGAAGAACGTCTTCACCGGCACCGTGCGGTAGGCCGCGCCGTAGCGCAGCGCTCCGTCGATGGGCGGGCCGTCGATGATCTTGCCGGGATTCATCAGCCCGGAGGGGTCGAAGGCCTGCTTGATCTCCCGGAAGGCGCCGTAGAGCCGCGGTCCGAAGAAGCGCTCCACGAACCAGGAGCGCACCAGCCCGTCCCCGTGCTCCCCGCTCATCGTCCCGCCGAACTCGATGACAAGCTCGCCGATCTCGCCGGCGACCGCTTTCATCTTCTCGATGTCCTGCCGGTCCTTGAGGTTCACGAGCGGCCGGACGTGGATGCAGCCGACGCTGGCGTGCGCGTAGAAGGCGCCGCGGATGCCGTGGCGGTCGAGCACGGCCCGGAAGCGCCGCATGTACGGCGCGAGCCGCTCGGTCGGCACTGCGGTGTCCTCGACGAAGGTGATCGGCTTGGCGTCCCCCTTGATCCCCTGCAGCAGGCCCTGCCCGGCCTTGCGCACGCGCCAGATGTTGTCCTGCTCGGCCGGGGTCAGGGCGTGCACGACGGCGTAGCCGGCGCCGGCGGCGCGGAGGTCCGCCTCCAGGGCGTCGAGACGGGCGCGCAGCGCGCCCGGGTCCTCGCCCGAGAACTCCACGATGTGCAGCGCGTCGGGATCGCCCTGCACGAACGACATCCGGCGCGCGTACTCCAGCTGGGCGCGGGTCATCTCGAGGACCATGCGGTCGATGACCTCGACGGCCGAGGGCTGATGGCGGAGGATGAGCGGCACGGCCTCGAACGAGTCGAAGAGATCGGCGTAGTGGATCACCGTGACCACGGCGTGCTTGGGCCGGGGCACGAGGCCGACGCGGGCTTCCAGGATCGTGCCGAGCGTCCCCTCGGAGCCGATGAACAGGCCGATCAGATCGGTCGGATCGGCGGCCAGCGCGTCGAGGCTGTAGCCGCTGACCCGCTTGACGAGCTTGGGAAAGCGCGCGGCGATCTCGTCCCGGTGCTCCCGGGCGACGCGCGCCGCGGCGGCGTACAGCGCCCCTTCGCGCCCATCCGCCGGCGGGCGCAGCCCCACTGCCCGCGGGGTGGGCCGGCGCAGGGACAGCTCGGTGCCGTCGATGAGCAGCACCCGCAGCTCCTGCACGTGGTCGCTGGTCTTACCGTAGACGATGGCCCGGGCGCCGGAAGAGTTGTTGCCCATCATCCCGCCCAGCGTGGCCCGGTTGCTGGTGGCGGTGTCGGGGCCCAGGCGCAGGCCGTAGCGCGCGGCGGCGAGGTTGAGCTCGTCCTGCACCACCCCCGGCTGCAGCCGCACCCAGCGCGAGCCGGCGTCGATCTCCAGGATGCGGTCCATGTATTTGGAGCAGTCGAGGATGATGGCCTGCCCGATAGCCTGGCCGGCCAGGCTGGTGCCCCCGCCGCGCGGCAGCACGGGCACACCCTCCTCCCGCGCGATGCGCAGCGTCGCGGCGATGTCCTCGGGCCCGCGAGGGATGACCACGCCGACGGGCAAGATCTGGTAGATGCTGGCGTCCGTGCTGTAGAGGGTGCGCGAAACCTGGTCGAAGCGAACCTCGCCGGTGACGGCTTCCTGCAGGGCGTGGACGAGCTTCGAGGTCTCCATAGAAGAGAAGTGCGCAGCGACTATTCTTCGCTCCCAGTCAAGACCTTCCCCTCTGCATTGGACGCGCCTTCCCCGTGGAGGCAGGATCGAGGTGTCGCGGGCTCAGGCACGACGCATCACGAGCCGAGGAAGCGATCGAGAGAGACGGAAGAAGGAGGGCCGGGGACGACCCGGGACTACACTTTGGGTTTCGCAGGCTTGGCGGGGGCTCGCCGGCGGCGCGGACCGGGCTGGGGCCCGTTCACGGCCTGCTTGAGGAGCTGCTCCTCCCAGGTCACGATGCTGTGGAAGAAGACCTTGTCGCCTTCGTCGAGGCCGCGCGTGACCTCGGTGATGTGCACGTTGGTGGCGCCGAACTGCCGCAGCGCCCACTTCACCGCCTCCTCGGGCTTGGCGGTATCCCCGCAGGTGAAGATGTCCAGCGCTGCGTAGCCGACCTCGGGCCAGGTGTGCACGGAGAGGTGGGACTCGGAGATCACCACCACGCCCGAGACGCCGTTGGGGTTGAAGCGGTGGAACGAGATGGACCAGACCTGGACCCCGGCCACCTCCGCGGCGCGGACCAGGATCTGCTCGACCGCTTCCACCTTCCCGATGATCCCGGGATTGCAGCCCGACGCCTCGGCGATGTAGTGGTGTCCGATCGTGTCCATCTCCCACCTCCCCACCGCCCTAGCGAACGGGCGGATGCGCGCGCGCGACCCTCATCCTAGCACGTGGATCCGAACCCTGAAATACCTTCGTACACGTATTTCCCGGTCCTGCACTCACCACAGGTAAGCTACAGCAGCCAGCGCAGACCGGCCAGCACGCCCGTGGCGATGAGCAGCACCGCGATGCCCGCGAGGACGACGCCCGCGGCGATGGCAAGCATCGAGGCGGCGCGGCGGGTGCCGAGCAGCCAGGCGAGCAGCACGCCCGAATAGGCCCCCGTCCCCGGCAGCGGCACGGCCACGAAGAGCATGAGGCCCAGCAGCTCGTAGCGATCGACCAGCCGCTGGCCCGCTGCACGGATCCGCTCCACCTGTCCGCGGATGAAGGCGGACTTCGAGAGCCAGCGGTCGTAGGTCAGATCGAGGACGAGGAATGAAGGCGGGATGAGCAGGCAGTTCGCGGCCACGGCCACGGCGAACACGACGAGCGGATGCAGCTCCAGGGCCAGGCCGACGGGGATCGAGCCGCGGAGCTCAATCGCCGGGATGAGCGTGATCCCGGCCACGAAGAGCAGGTTCAGGATCACGTCGCTTCCGTCCGGAAGCGCGCCCGGCGGGCCTGCCGTCGGGACCGGCGGCTCTCCGCCTCGGCCCAGCGGCGCCGCTCCTCGTCGGTGCGCGGGGAGAAGGGCGGGACCGGCTTCGGCCCCTCCTCGTCCACGTGCACCATCGTGAGGAACGCCGTGCAGGTGTGGCGGCGGTCTACCCGCAGCGGGTGCTCGGCCAGCACCCGGACGCCGATCTCCATCGAGCTCCGCCCGACGTGATTGAGGGCCGTCTGGTAGGTGACGATCTCGCCCACCCGGATGGGGGCGTAGAAGGCCAGGGCGTCGATCGAGGCCGTGACGACGGGGCAGCGACAGTAGCGCAGGGCAAGGATGGAAGCAGCCTCGTCGAGGTGCTTCATCAGCCGCCCGGCGAACATCATCGAGCCGAGGACGGCGTCCTCCGGGAAGACGATGCGCGAGACCTCCATGGCGAAGGTGAGGCCCCGGTCGTCGTCCTCTTCCACGCGCTCGGCCTGGGTGGCGCGGTCGGACAGTGCCCGGTCCCGCTCTCCTTTCCGCGCCCGCGCCGCGGCGACCACCGCCGCCTCGGCGGATCCCTCGGGCGTGACGGCCTGACCCACGGGCCGCGGCCGGCCGCCGTCGTCTACGGCCACCATCGCCAGATGCGAGGCCGTGGTCAGCCGCGCGCCGCCCTGCTTCGGATCCTCCGCATGCACCTCGACGCCGACCTCCAGCGAGGAGCGTCCGGCGTACTCGACCTGCGCGCGGACCGTGACCAGGTCGCCGATGGCCACCGGGGCGACGAAGTCCAGGTCGTCCATGCTGCCCAGGACCACGGTGCCCCGGGCGACCTTCATCGCGGCCATCGTCGCCGCGGTTGTGATCCAGTGCATCATCGTACCGCCGTACAGCGTGCCGCGGGTATTGGCGTGCTCGGGCAGCACGAGCTGCACCATCTCGAGCGCGGTCCCGGCGACGGAGGGCATCTAGCGGGCGACGCGGTCCAGCCAGGCGATGACGGTGTCGATCCCCCGGTAGAAGTACGGGAGGTAGTACTTCTCGTTCGGCGCGTGCAGGTTGTCGTCCGGTAACCCGAAGCCGAACATCACGGTGGGAACCTTGAGGATGCGCGAGAACTGCGTGACGATGGGCACGCTTCCACCCTCGCGGATGTAGACCGGATCTTTCCCCCAGACCTCCCGCGCCACGGAGGCCGCGGCGGCGATAGGCGGGGCCGTAGGGTCGATCACCACGGCGTCGCTGCCGGAGAGCATGCGCGCCTCCACCTCCACCGCCTCGGGGGCGAGCCGGCGCACGCGCTTCTCGAACGCCTTGAAGACGTTCTTCGCGCGCTGCTCGGGGACCAATCGCATGCTGATCTTCGCCATGGCCTTCGCCGGGATGACCGTCTTGGGCCCGGCGCCGGTCCATCCGCCGGTGATGCCGTTCACGTCCAGCGTCGGGCGCGCCCAGCGGCGCTCCAAAATGCCGTGGCCGGCCTCGCCCGGTGAGAGGGGGATGCCGAGCTCCTTGAGGTAGGCCTCCTCGCTGAACGGCAGCCGCTCCCAGGACGCCTGCTCCTCCGGGGCGGGCTCCTTCACCGGCGCGTAGAACCGGGGCACCGTGATGCGGCCGCGCTTGTCCTTCAGCCCGGCGATGATCGTGCTCAGGGCGTTGATCGGATTGGGCGTGGCCCCGCCGTGCTGGCCGGAGTGCAAGTCGTGCGAGGGCCCGCGGACCTCCACCTCGGTGTAGCAGAGGCCGCGCAGGCCGGTGACGATGGTGGGCAGACCGGGCTCGAAGAGCTGGCCGTCGGAGACCCAGGCGAAGTCACAGGCGAGCTTGCGGCCCCGCCGCTCGATCCAGCGGTTGACGCCGGGGCTGCCGATCTCTTCCTCGCCCTCAATCAGCACCTTGACGTTGAGCGGCAGCCGGCCCTCGCCCTGGAGATGCGCCTCGAGGGCCTTGAGGATGGCGAAGACCTGCCCCTTGTCGTCGCTGGCCCCGCGGGCATAGAGGTTGTCGCCGCGCTCGGTCGGCTCGAACGGCGGGGAGATCCACTCCTCGAGCGGGTCCACGGGCTGCACGTCGTAGTGGCCGTAGAACAGCACGGTCGGGCGGCCGGACGCCTTCATCCACTCCCCGTATACCATCGGGTGGCCGCCCTCGATGGGGATGATCTCGCTCTCGAAGCCCAGCGCGCGGAAGTGGTCGAGCAGCCAGTCCGCGGCGCGCCGGACGTCGCCGGCGTGCGCCGGCATCGCGCTGATGCTGGGGATGCGGATCAGGGCCTTCAGCTCATCCAGGAATCTGGCCCGATTGTCCCGTGCGTATGACAGTGCGCTCATCGCTCACCTCCGTCGGCCGTGCAGGGGGACGTCGTTGTGGGTTCGACGGAGATCAGCCCGGCCCTCCGGGGAGGTCAGGGGCGCTGCAGCCGGATGGTGAGGACCACCTCGACGGGGTCCTCGGCGACGAAGATGAGGAGGCGCGGGATGGGGATGCCGTAGTCGGAGAGGCGGATCGTGACGCGGCCGTCCGCGAGGTAGTGGTCGGCGAGCGCGGTCACTTCGAGCGGGATCTCGACGCGGCGTGTGACGTCGCGGATGGTGAGCTCGCCGCGCAGCACGGCGGGGAACGGGAGCGCCCCGGCGCGCGCGGCGGGGGCGGCGGTCCCGCGGAAGGTGATCGCCGGGAAACGGTCGGTCTGCAGGAAGTCGCGGCGCATCTGGCGGTCGCGGGCTCCGATGCCGGTGGTGATGTCGCGCGCGTCGATCCGCGCCTCGACGTCCGCGGCGAAGCCGCCGCCCTGCTCCCGCACGACGGCCCGCACGCTGACGGTGCGGGCCACGCCGGTGAACCCGCCGCGGTTGTCCTTCACCTGAAACTCGACGCGGCTCGCCGCCGGATCGAGCGCAAACGGCCCGACCGGCAGGAACGCGGCGGCCGCCGCCACTATGGCAAGGAGGATCTTCATCGTGGTCTATCCATACCGCCGGTGCGTCACGGGTCTGTCAAGGAGAACGCTCGGCACGGCGACGAATTCCCTGATAGCCACATGGATGTCCGCCTGCTCGCCAGCCGGCTGGCCTCCGCCGAGACGCGGGAGGCGGCCGCCCGCGCGCTCGCCCTGCTGAGCGGGGCCGGCGCCCTGCTCACGCTGCTCGTGCTGGCCGCTTCGGGCCGCGGGATCGACGCGTGGCTGTTCGTGCTCCTGGCCTGGGCGCTGTTCGTCTACCTCCCGCTGCGCATCCTGATCGAGGCGGCACAGACCTTCGCCCCCGCGCTGCGCCGCCGGCTCGGGGCCGAGGCGGTGCAGGATGAGCGAGGCGGCGCCGCCCGTCCGCGGGTCGAGCTGGCCGTGGACGCGCTGTTCGAATCCGAGGTGGTGATGCCGCGCATCGCCACGCCGCGCGAAGCGGGCAAGGCCCGCGACGGGGCGGCCGCGGTGCTGGTGCGGGCGGGGACCGACGATGCTCTGCTGCGGAGGGCCGCTGCGGACTGCCTGGGCGCCGTGGACCGCTGGGTGACCTCGATCGGTCCCTGGGCGGCACGGGACGCGGGCCAGAACATCCAGGCCCGCTGGGGCGCGCTGCGGGCCCTGGCCGCGCTGGCGGCGATGACCAAGATCCTCATCGCCTCCTCGCGGGACGCCGGCGCGAACGCCAACGCCGCATACCCCGATCCGGCCCGCTTCCTCGACGCCTGCCTGGACTACTGCGACGACCTTTCGCTGCAGGTGGACGTCACGCCCTGGGACATCCCGCCGGCGGAGCGAGGACTTCCGGAGGAGCGCGCGGCGCTGCTGCGTGACACGTGGACGGCCTTCGCCCGCACCGGCGCCCCGGCGCTCGAGGCGCGGGCGGCGTTCGTGGAGGTCCTGCTCAGCCCTTCGTCCCGACCAGCACCACCCACCGCTTCGTGAAGGACAGCGGCCTCCGCCCGTCGTCGCCGATCTGGACGCGGGCCTCGGGCGGCGCCTCCGCCAGCCCCCGCTCGACGGCCTGACGGCGGGCCGGGTCCGTCCCGGCCAGCTCGAGCCACGCCTCGAAGGTCAGCCGCCGCTCGACGAAACCCTCGAATCCGACGGCAACGCCTACCCGCGCGAGGAGCCGCCGCCAGCGGCTCGCCGTGAGCGCCTCGACGTGGCTGGGATCCCGCAGCTTCTCCATCAGCTCCATCAGCGCGCGCCCGGCCTCATCCTCCGGGGGAACCTGGTCGACCACGCCGATCCCGCCGCCCGCGCGGACCACGCGCAGCATCTCCCGCAGCGCACCTTCAAGATCCGGGAAGTGATGCGGCGCCCGGCGCACGGCAACCGCGTCGAAGGCTCCGTCCCGGAACGGCAGCGCCCCCGCATCGCCGGCCACCCACCGGACCGGCGCGCCGGCGGCCAGATTCCGCGCCTCGCGCAGCATCCCCAGGGTCAGGTCCAGTCCGACCACCGTTCCCGCCGCCCGGGCCAGGGCGAACGCGGTGAAGCCGGTGCCCGTCGCGACGTCGAGGACGCGGTCCGTGTCCCGGAGGCGGAGATGGTCGACGAGTAGAGCGAGATCGCGGTCCTGCGCGTGGCTCTCGCTGCGCGCATATCCCGCGGCCTGCCGGTCGAACTGCCGCTGCACGAGGCGGCGCGTGACCGAGGCCCGGATGCGGGAGCGCTCTCCTTCCAGCAGCTCGCGCTGCTCCGGCCAGAACATCACCGGCAGGCTGTCAAGCGGAGCCCAGGCGACACGCTCCCGCGGCGCGGCTCCTTCGGGGGCGAGGAAGAGGAAGAAGTGGGTCCGCTTCCACGAGGTCTTCCTAAAGTCGAGCCGCTCGCGCATGCCAAGGGACTCGATGAGGACGAGGTCCCGCAGGCCCGTCTCCTCTTCGATCTCGCGCCGGGCCGCCTCGTCGAGGCCCTCCCCCGGCTCGACGTGTCCCTTCGGGAGCACATACGACTCGGCCGGCCCCTCGCGCACCAGCGCGACGAGGAGGGCCGTCCCCTCCGCGCGGACCACCACCCCGCCCGCGGCCTCGTGCGAGGCGATCCCGGGCGGCCGCCGGTACCACGAATCGTCGATCCGCATGGTCAGGCCACAGTCTAGCACCGCGGAGCAGGCGCGCAAGGGTGCGCGCAGAACTCCACCT
>DASUAK010000053.1:0-3108 GCA_035763845.1 bacterium
AGCTCGGCCGCCTCTTCGCGGACGGTCGTGGCCAGCAGGTGCATCAGGGCCTCCACTTCATCGGTCGGGCGGCGCCAGTTCTCGGTGGAGAAGGCGAACAGCGACAGGACGCGCACGCCCAGCTCCCGGCAGGCCCGGAACGTGCGGCGGGCCGCCTCCACCCCGGCCCGGTGGCCGTCGGCGCGCGGCAGCGACCGCGCCGCCGCCCAGCGGCCGTTGCCGTCCATGATGATCGCGATGTGCGCGGGGATGCGGGAGGGATCGAGCACCGGGTGAAACCTAGCCCGTGCGCGGGACGTAGCGCTCCCGCGTGACGACCAGGTCCACCGCGTCGCCGTCCTGCCGGACCCGGACCACCCGCAGGGGCCCGGTCAGCTCGACCGGCTGGGGTGGGCGGGTCTCGATGACCGACCGGACCTGCAGGCCTGAGGCAGCCAGCCGGCCGCGCGCGTCGTCGAGATCGAGGCCCACCACGTCGGTCACGGCCGCTCAGACTTCCATGATTTCTTTGTCTTTGGCCGCCAGCAGCGCATCGATGTCGGCGATGGCCTTGTCCGTCAGCTTCTGCAGCTCCTCGAGCCCGCGCTTGCTGTCGTCCTCGGAGATGTCGCCGCCCTCTTCCAGCTCCTCGATCATCTCCTTGGCCTCGCGCCGGATGTTGCGGACGGCCACGCGGCCCTCCTCGGCGTGCCGGTGGGCCACTTTGACAAGCTCCTTGCGGCGCTCCTCCGTGAGCGGGGGGATCGGCACGCGCACGTGGCTGCCGTCCGAGTTCGGCACGAGGCCCAGCTCGCTCTTCATGATCGCGCGCTCGACCTCTTTGACGAACTTCTTGTCCCACGGGGAGATGACGAGGAGGCGCGGCTCGGGGACCGTCACCGTGGCCAGCTGGTTGATCGGGGTCGGCGTGCCGTAGTAGTCGACGCGGATCTGCTCCAGCAGCACGGGGCTGGCCCGGCCCGTACGGATGCTGCCGAACTCGTGCCGCGTCGCCTCGATCGCCTTGGCGAAACGGGTCTTCGCGTCGGCCATGACGTCGTTGATCATCGGGCCGCGGAGGACGCCGTGACCAGCGTCCCGACCTCCTCGCCCAGGACCGCCCGGCGCACGTTGCCCGCGGCCAGGTCGAAGACGACGATGTCCATGTCGTTGTCCTTGCAGAGGGCCACGGCGGTGGCGTCCATCACCTTGAGGTCCTGGTTCAGCACGTCCATGTACCCCAGGCGGCGGAACATCACGGCGTCCGGGTGGTGCTTGGGATCCTTGTCGTAGACGCCGCCCACGCCCTTCTTCGCCATGAGCAGGGCGTCCGCCTCGATCTCGATGGCGCGCAGCGCGGCCGCGGTGTCCGTGGTGAAGTACGGGCTGCCGGTCCCCCCGGCGAAGATGACGACGCGCCCCTTCTCCAGATGGCGCATCGCCCGGCGGCGGATGAAGGGCTCGGCGATCTCGTGCATCTCGATCGCCGTCTGCACGCGGGTGGTGAGGCCTTCCTTCTCCATGATGTCCTGCAGGGCGAGGGCGTTGATCACGGTGGCCAGCATGCCCATGTGGTGGGCGGCCACCTCGTCCACGCCGAGGCGGGCGCTGACGTCGCTGCCGCGGACGATGTTGCCGCCCCCGACGACGATGGCCACCTGCGCGCCGTGCACGGTGACGGAGCTGACCTCGTGGGCGACCAGCCGGAGGACGGCGGCATCAAGCCAGCCGGTGGCCCCCTCGCCGGCGAGGGCTTCGCCGCTGAGCTTCAGGAGGATGCGCCGGTATTTGGGCGCGGATGTTCCGGAGGAAATGGGTCCCGCCTCCGTCTCCGGGCCGGATCTACTCTCCGATCCGGAACCGGGCGAACCGCCGGACTTGGATATTCTCGCCGATGCGGGCGACCGCCTCCGTGATGAGGTCCCGCACCGTCCTGCTCTCGTCGCGGATGAAGGGCTGCTCCAGGAGGACGACCTCCTGGTACCATTTCGCGAGCTTCCCGTCCATCGCGGCGGCGGGCTTGTTGCCCAGCTCGGCGGCGAACAGGCGGCGCTGCTCCTCGAGCGCCTCCGCGGGGATCTCCTCGCGCGTCACGTAGCGGGGCGAGGCGGCTGTAACCTGCATGGCCAGCTCGCGCGCCAGCTTCTGGAACTCGCCCGTGCGGGCGACGAAGTCGGTCTCGCAGTTCACCTCGACCATCGCCCCGACCTTGCCGCCGGTATGGATGTAGGCTTCGACCAGTCCCTGGGAGGCCACGCGGCCGGCCTTCTTCTGGGCGGTGGCCAACCCCTTCGCCTTGAGGATCTCCGCGGCCCGCTCCAGATCCCCGCCGGCCTGCGCCAGCGCGTTCCGGCAGTCGACGATGCCGGCGCCGGTGCGGGTGCGGAGCTCTTTGATCTGTTCGGTGGTGACCTCCGCGGTCTTGCGCTCCATCTACCGTTCCACTCCCTCGAGGTCCTCGGTCGGCAGCACGATCTCCTTGAGGACGTCGGGGGTCCCCTCCACCGGAGCCTCGCCCTCGAGCGCGTACTCTTCTTCGGCCGCTTCCTCGGCCTCGGGCGCCTCCTCCACGACCTCACGCTTGCGGCGCTCCTCGAGGCCCTCCAGGGCGGCGTTGGCCACGCGGCTGGTGATCAGGCGCACGGCGCGGATGGCGTCGTCATTGCCCGGGATGGCGTAATCGACCTCGTCCGGATCACAGTTCGTGTCGATGATCGCGACCACGGGGATGCCGAGCTTGCGCGCCTCCATGATCGCGATGTGCTCCTTGCGGGTGTCCACCACGTACACCGCACTCGGCAGCTGAGACATCCCCTTGATCCCGCCGAGGTACTTCTCGAGGCGCGCCAGCTCCTCGAGCAGGTGGGCCTGCTCACGCTTGGGCAGCACGTCGAGCAGCCCGCGGTCGCGCATGTCCTCGATCTCGCGGAGGCGCTCGACGCGCTTGCGGATCGTCTGGAAGTTCGTCAGCATGCCGCCCAACCACCGCTGCGCCACGTAGGGCTGCGAGGCCCGCGTGGACTCCTCGCGGATGGCGTCCTGGGCCTGCTTCTTCGTGCCCACGAACAGGCAGCTTCCCCCCTGCGCGACCGTGTCGCGCACGAAGCGGTAGGCCTCCTCGATGAGGGG
>DASUAK010000054.1:0-3546 GCA_035763845.1 bacterium
CGGCGGTGACGGCGATCCAGCGCGGGAGCACGTTCACCGGGAAGTAGGTCCCGGAGGCGAAGACCAGCGCGAAGTTGGCCAGGGCGATCGCGCCCGTGGCCTGCCGGAAGGTCACGACGATGGCCGTCAGGCCGGCCGCCACGCCCCAGATGAACGGCAGCAGCGCGGCGATGACCACCGCGGTCTGGATGAGGCCGGCCCAGCGGAGGTCGATGCCGAAGAGCACCGACGCCATCACCAGAAAGAGGCCGGTGCGCACCGGGATGTGCACGAGGTCATAGATCACGAACCCCAGCTGCAGCGTGGAGTGCGCCGTCGGCGTCACCAGCAGCGCCTCGAGCGTGCCCATCAGCTGCTCGTTGCGCACCGCCCCCATCATCTTCGACACGCCGGTCTGGTAGAAGGTGGCCACCGTCAATCCGACGACGACGAACGCCACGTAGTCCGATCGGGCCGTGCCCACGCCCGGCATCCGCCCCGGGTCGATCAGGAAGCTGAGGAAGAAGAACACGGCCCCCTGGGCCAGCATCCCGAGGAGATCGCCGACCACGCCGCGGCGGTAGCTCCAGTCGATCAGCGCGTCCCGGCGCAGGAACGCCCACACCTTTCCGATCTCGGCGCGCGAGAACGGGACGGCGCGGGAGACGCTCATGCGCGCCCCTCCGCCGTCAGCGAGATGAACGCCTGCTCGATCTCCGATCGCGTCTCATGGCAGGAGAGGATCTCCAGCTCGTCCACCCTGGTGAGCGCGGCGATCGCCTCCCCCAGCGTTCCCCCGTAGCGTATCGTGAGGACGAAGTGCTCGCCGTCCCCGCCGCCGTCGGCTGCGATCTCGCCGATCGGCCCCAGCGCCTCGGTCATCGCCGCGGCAAGCCGGTCGCCCGGGCGCCGCCCGTTGCGGATACGGAGGAGGAAGCTCGTCGGGGAGGCCAGCTTGACCAGCTGCGCGGGGGTGCCCGAAAAGCGCACCTCCCCGTGGTGCAGCAGCGTCGCGGTGTCGGCGAAGCCGCGGATCTCCTCCACGCGCTGGGTGGTCCAGAGCACCCCCGCCCCCCGCGCGGCGGCCGAGCGCACGAGCTCGCGCACGCGCTGCGCACCCTCCGGGTCGAGATTGTGTGTCGCCTCGTCGACGAGGAGCACGGCCGGATGGATGAGGAGCGCCCGGGCGATGGCCAGCCGCTTCTGCATGCCGTGGCTGTACTGCCCCGCGCGCACGTGCTCGTGCCCGGTCAGGCCGACCGCATCCAGCGCCTCACCCGCCCGCCGCGCGGCCTCGCGGAAGCCGAATCCCGAGAGGCGCCCGAAGAAGAGCAGGTTCTCGCGCCCGGACAGCCGGTGGTAGAAGGTCCGGTCGCCCGACGGGATCATGCCGATCCGGCCGGCGACGTGGACCTGTCCCTCCGTCGGAGCCGTGAGTCCCGAGAGGATCCGCAGCAGCGTCGTCTTCCCGGCGCCGTTCGGTCCCAGCAGCGCGTGGATCTCCCCGCGCCGCACCGAGAGCGAGACGCCGCGCAGGGCCTGCGTCGCGCCGAACCGGCGGGACACGTCACGGACCTCGATGGCGGTGCCCGCGGCCGCGGTGTCGGTGGCTATGGCTCGCCGATCTCCACGAGGCTCCTGGACAGGAGGCCGTCGATGAACTCGGTGACATCCTGGGGGAGGCGGTCCGGAGCATCCGGGAACCGCTCCCGCAGCGCGTCCGTTATCTGAGCGATGCTCCGAGTGCCGTCCAGCAGGTTCCAGATCGTCCAGCCCACGGTGTCCACCCCGTGGTACTGCCCGGACTTCAGATGCAGCAGCACGCCGCCCTCGTCCCCCCCGAGCTCGTGGGCCGCGACGTCGGCGCTTCGCCGGATCCTGCTTGCCTCATCGACCACGCGCGTCACTCCTCGCCTCTCGACCGCGGCTGGGCGATGCTCGCCAGGAGCACCCTGCCGAGGGCCGGCAGCGCCGCGGCGGTCGCCGTGGTGCGTCGGGCCGCGGTGTGGAGAGCATCTTCCTCCGCCGATGCATCCGCCCCGAGCGTTCGCTTCACGATGGTACCGGGAAGCTCGCGGGGATGATCGACCATCATGAACGGGGCCAGGTAGGTCATCCTGGGGCGAAACGGGTGCTCGAGCTGCTCCGCGATCGCTCCCCGCGCGACCCGCCACTGCACGCGTTCGAGGTATCCGCGCGGCTGCGACGTGGACATCGCGCCGGAGGGGATGGGGACGCCGAACATCGTTCCAAGGGCGTGCAGGGTCGACCGGGTCAGCACCCCCATCTGCCACTCGCCGGCCCGGATCAGGAATCCGGCCCAGTCAATGGCGTCGCCCCATCGCAGGACCACCTGCCACACGTCGACCAGCAGCCGCATCGCCCAGTGGTGGTGAGGCACCTGCATGAGCGTCAGCAGCAGGTGATCTTGCAGCTCCGGGACGCGGGCCGGGGCCTCGAAGATCGCCGTCTCTTCGGACCGGCTCCAGATGCCGGGCACATCGGGCCGGTAATTGCGCGGCCGGTCGGAGAGCGTAAAGTGCACTTCGACCACCCGGGTGCCGGACGGCGTCGACCGTCCGTAGCGGCGGTGGAAGTCGTGGGTGGGATCGGGCCAGGCCTGATACCCGTGGCGCTCCAGGATCGCGTCGACACGCGGCAGATCGCCGTCATGGATCAAGACATCGAGATCGCGCGAGGTCCGCGCCAGGCCCAGCCCCAGATGGGCGAGCGCCAACCCTTTCAGCACGATCACCGGGACGCCGGCCTCCGACAGCCAGCGCAGGAGATCCCGCAGCTCGTTCTGCAGGGCCAGGTTCTGGGCCACATTCTCGTAGTACCGCGTGCGGAACCACTCCATGACGCCGCGCGGCGCGGAGTGGACCGAACCCCGCAGGCATTGATAGAGCACCGGAGCGATGCGGCAGCGATGGCTGAGGGCGCACAGGGACACCCAGTCGATCTCCCCCCGCATGCTCGGGCCCCGCTGCTTGATCGCGGACGTCGAGGCGCCCAGCCCTTCGCGAAGGAGCGCCTCGAGGACGGGGCCGGGCCGGAGTGGCGTATCACTCATGTGAGTCATCCGGATCACGGAGGTCTAAAACTCTCGCCGGGACGGGCATGGTCAACACTAGCAGCCATGCACCTGTGCCCGGCTGTAGAACACGCTGGAGGCGTACCCTGATGCGCCGACTGCAGGTCCCCCGTGCATTGCGCCTGATCCTCATCGCTTTCTGGGCGATCACAGCGTCCACGGTCGTCCTTGCCGGCAGTCCAAGCATTGCGGCACCCAAGGTCCCCGTACTCGGGTCGCTCTCGACGCGGGTCCTCGATCGGGCGGGCGCGCCCGTCGACGCGCTCGTCATCATCAAGGGCTCGCACAGCGGTATCGGCCGCACGGACGCGCGCGGCACGTACAAAGTCACCGTTCCCCCCGGCCGGTATGAAGTCAGTGCCTTCTACGCCGGCCGCACGACGCGGCCGCGCAAGGTCACCGTCGCCCCCAACCGATCACAACAGGTCACCATCCGACTGAGCGTCGCCGCGGGCTCACCTGCGCGGGCGGGC
>DASUAK010000055.1:0-4351 GCA_035763845.1 bacterium
CGGCGTCCTGACGGCAGATGTCAGGGCCACGGAGACACTCACGGTGCCGGAGATGCGTCCCGTGCCGGCCGCGCCGAGACCTCCGCACGCCGCGGCGAACGTCCCCGCAAGCAGCAGGACGGCGAGACGCCCCAGCACTCCAACCCGGGCCGGCAGGCGAGCGGGCAAAGGCAACCCCCTTCTGAGTGATGAGACTGTCAGACTGTGGGGCTATCAGACGGATAGAGTAGAATTGTGATTTCTACTCGGTCACCCCTCCCTCCTCCGGCATGACGTCAGGCGGGAGAACATCCGGGTGGCGCAGAAAGGCACATCTACCGCCATGTACAGGCCGCTGCGATCACTGGCCCTCTTGAGCATGGTCGTCGTTCTTGCAGGCTGCGGCACCACGGGCAGCCTGACGGGCACGACGCCGGTGGGGGACACCACGCCTCCCACGGTCACGGCCGTCGTCCCCGCCTCCGACGCCACCGTTCCGGCGGAGACCCAGATCACCGTCACCTTCAGCAAGCCGATGAACACGCGGTCCGCGACCATCTCGGCTGAGCCGCAGGCGGCCTTCGGCCCCGCGCAGTGGTCGGCGGATGAGCGCAGCGTTTCCTTCAAGCCGCAGGCGCCCCTGAGTCCCGGCACCCGGTACACCGTCACCGTGACCGCCCAGGACAGGGCGGGGAACCCGGCGGCCTCACATCGCTGGACGTTCACCGCCGGCGCGCCGGGAGGCCGCGCCGGGACGGGCGCGGCCAGGCTGGCGCAGCGCTTCGAGGTCCGGGCCGACCCGCGGGTCTTCACGCTGTTCGCGGCCCTCAACGCCGCGGGATACGAGGCGGGAGCGTCGGAGTCGGGCCCCGTGCGGAACGCCATCCGAACCGCCTCGGGAGATCTGCCGCTCAAGGCGGTCGACCCCTTCCGGAAGTACTGGAGCGAGCACCCGCTGGCGCTGGAGGCGTACGTCCGGTATGCGCTGGACGTCGGGGATCCACCGGAATTTGCCGAGCAGCGGGCCCCCCAGGGCCTCGAGCGGCTGAATCGTGTGCTGGCCGCCTTCTACGACAGCGCAGGGGTGGCGGCCTGGTGGAACACCCACCGCCAGGCCTATGACGCGGCGGCCGCCGCGGCGGCGGCCGAGGGTCCCAAGGTCATCGGAGGGGTCTTCGACTACGCCCGCGCATCGGAGCTGCCGGCCGATCGGATCGTCGTCATCCCGAACCTGCTGGACGATCCGGGGGCCGCCTATCTGGTCCGCCAGCCTCAGCGCGTCGCGTTCGTCGTGGGCTGGCACGATGGGGGAGCCACCTCGCCGCTGACCTTGCTCGCCGCGCGGCTCGCCCTGGAGAAGCTGCCCGACGGCGCGGCCGCGGAGTTGAAGCGGACGGAAGCGCTCTACCCGCTGGCCCGTGACCTGGCCCAGAAGGAGGGATGGACGTCGTGGGCGGCGGTCGTGCGCGAGAGCCTCGCCGCCGCCGTGACGGCCCGCCTCGCCCTCCCCGAGGAGCGGCGCGCCGAGTATCTCCGCCGCCGGTACGCCCGCGGGCTCATCCTCGTCGATCACTTCACGCGCGAACTGCCGCGGTACGAGCGCAGCACGGTCCCGCTGGTGGACTTCCTTCCCGAGTTGCTGGCCTCGGTCGACCTGGCGGAGGAGCAGAGGGTCTTCGCAACGCGCAAGCCGTAAGGCCGCCGGCTCTACGGCACCGTCACCTGGACGTCACCGCCCGTGATGTCGAAGGACGGATCGGCGGCATCCCCCGCGCGGTCCTGCGCCGCCACGTACGTGTCGCGGACCGGATCCACGGTCATGAACGCGAACCGGTCACCGGCCCCCTCGCCGAGGGCGTCCAGCGCCGTCAGATGCGGGTCGACGGTGACGAGATTGACCTTCACCCGCCGGGGCAGCGCCGGACCGGTCTGCAGATCGGCCAGGGAGACCCGCACGCGCAGCCCCCGCCCGTCGGGGAGGAGCTGACCGAACAGGTACGGCTGCGGCGGGCGCACCGCCACGAACTCGAAGGGCCGGAACGCCCCCGGCGGGATGAGGCCGAAGAAGAAGCGGCCTTCGCGGTACAGCACGTAGTGCGTCCAGTTGGTGCTGTCGCTCTGGGGTCCGGTGATGAGTGCATCGTCCACCGTGAAGGCGACGTAGTACGAGCCCCCGGCGGGCTTGACCGGACCCGCCAACTGCATGGTGATCACGAGCTGCCGGCCGGCCTGACCATACGCCGCGGCCCCCGCCGCCAGGAACAGGATCAACCCTGTGAGGATCGCCCGCATCACGCGCATCGCCGCACCTCGTCTCCACTTCCAGCATACCCTACGCGCCCGGTCATCGCCCGGTGCCGATCTGCTGCGGCTGGTCGAAGAGCAGCCCGCCCCGGCCGCCGATGCCCACGCGCCCGCGGCCCCAGGGGACCGCCGTCAGCCAGACCTCGAGCCAGGTCTCGTTCCGCGCGCCGAGGTGGGTGAGGCTCACGGCCAGGCAGTCGCAGAAGACCCGGGTGACGGAGACGCGATCGTGGATCAGCCGGCCGCTGAATCCGTCGTAGAACCCGATGTACTGCAGCCGCCACTGCGGGCCGAGCTGCAGGTCGATGTTGGCCTCCGCCCGGTCCAGCCGCCCGAGGTTGGGGTCGTAGCTCACCGCCGCCCCTACGCTCCATCCCCCCGGAGGCACGTAGAACAGGCGGGCGATCGCCGGGCCCGCCCGCCGCGTGAGGAGGTCATAGGAGGCATCCGCGCTCACCAGGAGGCGCGGCGAGCGCCAGGCCACGCCGACGTCGGCGGCGCTCACGCTTCCCGAGATCTGATCGAAGATGAAGGGGCTGGCCCCCGTGACCCACTGGCCGGTGTACCCGGCGCGGGCCTCGAGCCGGTCCGTCAGGCGGTGGAGGTACTCGGCCCGCCCCCCGGAGAAGACCCGCGCGTCCCCCGTCGCGTACCAGCTGCCCCGCGCGAACGCCCTGAGGCCGATCGTGCCCCGCTCCCCGACGCGCACGGGGCCGCTGAGTGTGGCCAGCAGATCGGTGCGCACGGCGTCGAGGGTGCCGATCCCGGTGAAGTCCGTCTCGCGGAAGCGGCCCACGCCTCCCTCGAGCTGCGCCACGAGCGATGTCGCCCCCACGCGCAGCGGGGTCAGCGTCATCCGCAGCTCAGGGATGCGCTCCAGGGCATAGCGGGCATCGCCCGTGAACCGGTCCCCGTCGAGATCCCACCGCGTCTCGGCCAGGAGACTCGCCGTGATGCGCGATCCCAGGTACGACAGCCCGAACCTCGGCATGAGCTCGTCGTCCTCGCCGAGCGCGGAGCGGAACCGGCTGAAGGGCAGCACCGCCTCCACCGTCCACCGCTCGGCCAGCCGCTGCCGGTGCGCCAGGGTGGTGGTCAGGAAGGCGTCGGTCACGCCGGGGGCCGGCGAGAGCTGGCTGAAGGTGCCGAAGAGCTGCGTCGATCCGTTCGCCCACCGGCTGTTCAGGTCGAACGCCGTGAAGAAGGTGCTCGTCGGGGGGTCGACGGCGAACGAGCGCCCGAAGTAGTCGGCGAAGAGGCTCGCGCTCACCGTGGGCGTGAGCTGCTGATCGTGGGCGAGCACACCGCGCAGGTCCTGGCCGCCGGTCTGGCGATTCGCGAGGCGATACAGGAGCGCCGAGCCGCGGGCGCCGCCCACCTGGTACAGGTGCTCGACGCCGGTGCCGATCCCCAGCCGCTCCATCCAGTCGGCGTGGATCACGCCGTAGTGGCGCTCATTCAGGTAGTAGCTGTAGGCGGTCTTGAGGAACCAGCCCTCCGCGTCGCTGTAGCCGACGACCGGAGCGATCCGCGACTCCCGCCGCTCCCGGAGGAAGATGATGAAGTACGGCAGGGTGAAGAGCCGGCGGTCGCCCAGCCACACCGAGACCTGCCGCCCCACGATCTTGTCCCCCACGATGACGCCGAGCTCGCGGGCCGTCATCCAGAGCAGCGGGTCCTCCGGATCGCAGGTCGTGGCGAAGCTGTTGCGGGCGTTCGCGAAGCGCGCCGGATCGCCCTCGAGCCGGTCCGCGCGCAGCGTCACCGGCCCCAGGACCATCGGGCCCCGGTACGTCGTCTCCGCCTCGAACAGGGTCCCGATGCGGGTGTTGAGATCATAGATGAGGATGGTTCCGCGGACGGTCTGCCCGCCGGCCTCGAGGGTCACCCCGCCGCCGGCGACGGCCTCACCCGTTCCGAGGTTGGCCACGAGGGAGTCGGCCCGGATCGTCACCTCGGGGGTGATGAGCACGACGTGTCCGGTCGCCGTCAGGACGCGCGTGCGCCGGTCGTATCGGAAGACGTCGGCGGTCACGCGGACGGGCAGGTCTTCCTCTTGCAGCGCCTG
>DASUAK010000056.1:0-4522 GCA_035763845.1 bacterium
GGCGGTCTGCCGGCCGACCCGCCAGACCCAGGCGACGCGCCCTCGCTCATCCGCCCGCCGCGGGCGCAGCGGGGCGGCCCGGCTGGGACCGGAGCTGTAGACGACCTCGATGTCGCAGACCGCCGCGGGCGCCGTCTGCGCCTCCACCCGCGCGGGCCCTCCGGGCTTCACGGGTGAGGTCACCGAGACGATCGCCAGGGGCAGGTCCGCCCACACCGGGACGGCCGCCGGCGACAGCAGCGCTGCGGCGAGCAGGAGCATGGGGATGACGCGGATCAGTCTCATGGCCTACACCGGAGGGGGGAACGCGGCTCCTCCCAAGTATACACCGTCCGGCCGGGCGTGCCCGGCCCTCACCGCTGCCGGAGCAGGCGGGACGAGTTGGCCAGGATGCCCAGGTCGGGCAGCGACTGCGCGGCCGCGGCGAAGATCGGGGCCAGGTAGCCCAGCGCGGCCAAAGAGAGACCGGCGAGATTGTAGGCGGCGGTGAAGGCGATGTTGAGCAGCACGACGCGCATCGTCCGGCGGGCGATCCGGACCGCGTCCGGCACGAGCATCCAGTCGTCGCGCATCAGGCCGACGTGCGCGGCCTCGAGCGCAAGGGCCGTGCCGGCGGCGCCCATGGCGATCCCGACGTCGGCCTGAGCAAGCGCCGGAGCATCGTTGACCCCGTCCCCGACCATGACCACGGTGTGTCCCCGGGCCTGATAGGCCTTCACCGCCGCGATCTTGTCCTGCGGCATCAGGCCGGCCCGGTACCGGACGCCCAGCTGCCCGGCGAGGCCGGCGACCGAGCGCTCATGGTCTCCGCTCAGGAGCTCGACGTGCCGGATGCCGAGCGCCCGCAGGGCGGCGACGGCCGCCGGCACCTCGGGCCGCATCGTGTCCGATGCGGCCAGCACCCCGATGAGCTGCCCGTCCCTGGCCACCAGCATCGCCGTCTTGCCCGCGGCCTCCAGCGCATCGAGGACCGCAGGCGGTGCGGCGCGGGCCTCGCCCCCGGCCCTGCTCACCGTGATCACACTCCCGTTGATGCGCGCGCGTACGCCGAGGCCGGGAAGGGCGTCGAACCGCTCGGGCCGCCCCAGCGGGATCTTCCGCTCCTGCGCCGCCCCTCGCACGGCCTCCGCCAGCGGGTGTTCCGAGTAGCGCTCCGCCGCCGCCGCGAGCGCGAGCACCTCGTGCGGGGATGCGCCGTTGAGCGGGATGATGTCGGTGATCTGCGGGCGGCCCAGCGTGAGCGTCCCGGTCTTGTCGATGAGCACGACGTCCGCCCGGGCCAGGGACTCGAGGTAGCGGCCTCCTTTGATGAGCAGCCCCCGCCTCGCGCCGGCGCCGATCGAGGCCAGCATCGCGATCGGCGTCGCCAGCGCAAAGGAGCAGGAGCAGGCGACGACCAGGACCGCGGCGGCGGCGAGCGGATCGCGCCGCACCAGCAGGGTGAGCGCGCCGATCGTGGCGACGACGGGCAGGTAGTAGCCGGCGAAGCGGTCGGCGGCGCGCTGCACGCCGGCTCGATGGGCTTCGGCCTCCTCCACGAGCCTGATCACACGCCCGAAGGTGCTGTCGCCTCCGACGTGAGTGGCGCGAACGCGGATGCTCCCCATACGCGCCAGGGTGGCCGCGAACACCCGGCTGCCGGGCCCGGCCTCCACCGCCATCGACTCCCCGGTGACGGCGGCCTGGTCGACGGTCGCTTCGCCCGTGACGACCTCGCCGTCCACGGGGATCGTCTCGCCGGGCCTGACTACGACGATGTCACCCTGGTGCACAGCATCCACCGACACGTCGACGTCCCCGCCCTCCCGCTCGACCCGGGCGGTCTGCGGCGCCATCGCAGCAAGGTCTCGAACAGCACCGCGCGCGCGATCGGTCGTGAACCACTCGGCGTAATCGCCGATGCGCATGAAGAAGACGACGACGGCGGCCGTGGGCCACTCGCCGACCGCCGCGGCGGCGACGACCCCCAGCGACATCAGGGTGTGGGCGATGACCTGCCCCCGGCGGGCGGCCAGAAGGACCTTCCGGAAGACCGGGAAGCCGCCCGCGGCCACCAGGATGAGCCAGACCGGAGGCGGCACTCGATCGGTGAGCGTCTCGAAGAGCCCGAACCACTCCCCCAGGATCACGACGAACAGGACGGCGCCGAACACGATCCCGAGGAGGGTCAGCACCTGGCGGCCCACGCGCCCGGCCGCCGGCTTCCCCGGCCGGGCGGCATCGGCGCGGGGCATGGTGTATCCCGCGGCCTCCACCGCCCTGCGGATGGCGCCGAGATCCATCCGGGAGGCGTCCAGCTCGACCACGGCCTTCTCAGCGGTCAGGCGCACGTCCACCGAGAGGATGCCCGGCACGCCGGCGATCGCGCGCTGCACGTGCGTCGCGCACTCGGCGCAGTCCATCCCCCCGATGGGAAGCTCGATCGTCGTCCGGCCGGTCATCGCCTGCCGCCCCCGGCCTTCGGAGCGTCGTAACGGGTGCATTCGTACACGCCCCTGGCCACGTCGGCCAGGAGCACGTCGCCCAGATGCAGCAGCGCCGCGACCCGCCGGTCGCTGAGACGGTAGCGGACGTACCGGCCGTCCTGCGAACGGACCACCAGCCCGCAGTCGTGCAGGCAGGCCAGGTGATTCGAGGCGTTGGGCTGGGTGAGACCCGTCGCCTTGACGATCTCACCCACCGTCATCGGCCGCCGGCGCAGCGCGTCGAGGATCGCCAGACGCGACGGATCGGCGAACCCCCGGAAGAGTTTCGCCTTGATCGTGACCGCTTCGGGCCGCGCCATCGTGAGCATCGGAGGACTCCTCCAGGCTCTGCAAATGCATCAATACATACTGATGTAATGATACGTCTAGGGCAGACAGGAGGGCAAGCGGGAGCCTCAATCAGCGGAAGGATACGTTGACCCAGGTGGCGCAGCAGAAGCAGACGGGACAGAAGATCCGCTGCCCGACGCGCGGCGCCGCGTTCGCGACCCAGCGTGAGATGTTCGAACTGGCGGCTGAAGGAGGCTTGCTGATGCCGGGACGCGTGCTCGTCTTCGACGTCAACGAAACACTGCTCGACCTCCAGTCGCTCGATCTGCTCTTCGCGCGCGGCTTCGGCGACGCCGCCGTTCGCCGCCAGTGGTTCCAACAGTTCGTGCAGAACTTCCTGGTCACGATCGCGGTCGGAGTGTACGTGGACTTCGGAACCATCGGAGGCAAGACCCTGGACATGATCGCCGAGCGGCACGGGAGGACGCTCGCCGACGAGGATCGCCAGCGGATCCTCGGCGGGCTCCGTGAGCTCTCTCCGTATCCCGAGGTCCGCCCGAGTCTCGAGCGCTTGAAGGCGTCGGGCTTCAGGCTCGGCACCCTGACGAACTCGACAAAAGCCGTCGCCGAGGCGCAGATGCGGAACAGCGGCCTGGTCGACCTGTTCGATCAGATCCTGTCCGCGGATGAGGTGAAGCGCCTCAAGCCTGCCCCCGAGCCCTACCACCTAGCGGCCGATCGCTTCGCCGTCAAGACGGAGCAGCTCCGGTTGGTTGCGGCGCACGCCTGGGATGTCGCCGGCGCCCTCCACGCCGGGTGCAAGGCGGCTTTCGTCGCGAGGCCCGGCATGGTGCTCGACCCGACCCACGAGCCTCCCGACGTCATCGGGGAGGATCTAGCGGACGTCGCCGAACGGATCATCGCCGCGGACCTTCGATCGTAGCCGACGGTCCGGTGGGGGCCCGGGGCTAGCCGGCCTCCAGGTCATCGGCGCCGTTATGGGCACCGGACAGTTCACGACGAAGAGCGCGCCGTCGGTCTCCGGCGTCCCGGGCCAGCGCTTCAATCGCCGGGCCCGCTATGCGGCGGTCCACCCCCCGTCGGCTGGAATGATCGCGCCGTTGATGTGGCGGGCGGAGCGGATGCGGTCCGGCATCTTAGCGGTCCCAGCAGGCTAAGGATGGTGGCGAAGCGCGTTCCTGATGATGACGAAGCCGGCGATCCGCGCTAGTTGGTCAGTACAGTGACGCTTCGCGCAATCTTGGCGTGGCGGGAAGCGCGCTGGCCGCAAGTCCGACACATTGAACCTTCAAGGCGGCAGCGTTGGGTTTCAATCTCCAGTGGCGTGGAATTTCCATAGAGACTTCTCCAATTTGATTCTTACAATTCCCGTCCCTTTAACCAGACTAGAATTCGCTCTGCCACGGACTGCCAGCGCGGATCGAGCATACTATTGTGTGCTGCATCTGGAATGATCTCAGCCTTTGTGTTGTATGCTCGGGCCGTAGCTTCAATTTCACTGGGGGCGATCATGTTATCTTGCGCGACACCCAAGACGAGCAAAGGGGGTCCTGACCTTGGCAGGCTTGGGCAGTTCAAGTGCGACCATATCCAGGAAAGCCATGAAGGAATCATCTTGCATTTGTTTCCAATATTGCAGTAACTGTTCATCCGGCAAATCTCTCGAGAGGAACGCCTCACCTGCCAATTGGGGAGTGGCAATGAACGGGAGCAGGCTGAGTGTCAGATTGACTTTCGCGAAGACC
>DASUAK010000057.1:0-11349 GCA_035763845.1 bacterium
GGCGCGCTGCCGTCGTACCGGCGCAGCAGCCCGCCGAGGTAGGCGACGCCGGCGCGGATGTTCAGCTGGGGGTTCATCAACCGCGAAGGCGTGACGCGGGAGCCGAGGATGCCCTGGGCGGTGGACGGCAGCAGCTGCATCAGCCCCACGGCGCGCGCCGGGGACAGCGCCTCGGGATCGAAGCGGCTCTCCTCCCGCATGATCGCCAGGGCCAGATAGGGATCCACGCCGTAGCGCTCCGCGGTGACCTGCAGCTCGGACCAGAAGGCCTGCGGATAGGCGAGCGACCACAGCCCGCTCTCGGCGCCCTGCCGGCTGTAGAGGACCGGGGTGATCAGCGGCTCCGCCGCGATCACGGCCCGGCGGAAGTCTCCGGCCTCCGCCCACAGCTCGGCCGAGGTCCGCAGCCATGCCGCGGACGGCTCGTCCTGGCGACGCGCCTCCCACTCCCGGGCGGCGTCTTCCGCGAAGCCGAGGGCGGCCAGCTCGCGATACGCTTCCACGAACAGGTCGGGAAGCTCACGCCCGTTCTCCGGCTCGCGCTTCGGAGGGGCGGGGATCCCGAGCCGCTCGCGCGCCCGCTGCCCGTAGAACGTCAGCGGATAGGTCACCGCGACGGTGCGGAACAGCCCGGTGGCGTCCTGCTTCTGCTGCAGCCGGGCCCGCGCCGCCCAGTAGAGGTTGGCCGCGGCGCGCGGCGTGCCCGGATGAGCGTTGGCGTATTGAAGGAAGAGGCGCTCCGCCTCCGCGTACCGTCCGCTGCGGTAGCGGATCCAGCCGCGCCGCCAGCGCGCTTCGTCAGAGGACGCCGCCTGCGGCGACGTGGTCGTGGCCCGCTCGTACCACCGGTCCGCCTCCGCCCACTGCTCCCTCGACTCCGCCCCGCGCCCCAGCGTGGCGAAGGCGCGGGCCGCCCACGGGCTGCGCCTGGCGGCCAGGCGCTCCCAGACCGCGAACGCATCCCGGCGGCGGCCGATCGAGCTGTACGCGGTGCCGAGGTAGTACTGGGCCTGCTCGCGCAGGCGCGGCAGGCGCGAGGCCCGCGTGAATGCCTCGATCGCGGCGGGAGAACGGAGCCGCAGGTGTCCCAGCTGATACCAGACCGACGCGGCCACCTCTTCGGACAGCGGCTCGCGGACGGCCAGCGCGTACTCGCGCTCGGCGGCCTTGCGCTCTCCGCGCTGCAGCAGGCGCTGGGCCCGGGCGATGCGCGCCTCGGCCGGGATGGCTGAGGCGGGGTCGGCGGTCAGTGCCCGCAGGGCCGCTCCGGCTTCCTCCTCACGCTCGCCGCCGGGGAAAGCCCACCAGACCATGGCGTAGGCCTGCCGGGCAGACGGGCGGTCGCCGGATGCGGCAGCGGCCTGCGCCCGCAGCCACCAGATCTCGATCTGGTCCTCATCTTCCGCGCGGGTGAGCTGCGGTACGTCGCGCAGCGCGATCAGGGCGTCGCGCGGGCGGTTCGCGCGCAGGAGGGCTTCTCCGCGGAGCAGCGCCGTGCGGAGGAGCACGGTGCGCGAGGCGCCCGGCGGGACGTCGGACAGCAGGCGCGTGACCGCAGCGGCATCGCCGCGCTCGAACGCGATCTGCGCGGCCTCGAGCCGCGCGTGGACCCCGAGGGTGGGATGCTGGTCCGCGGCCTGCTCGAAAGCCGCCCGGGCCTCATCCGCGCTGCCCAGCGCGCGCAGACAGTGGCCGAGGAGATAGGCGGCGCGGGGCCCGGTCGGCGGCGCGTTCTGCATCAGCCGGCGGAGATCGACCGCGACCTCCTGGGTGCACCGGCCCTGCCGCACGACGTCCACCGCGGATGCGAGGACACGCGGCGGCGCAGGCGGAGCGGCCCCGGCGGACAGACCGACCAGCAGCAGTGCGGCGAGGAAGATCCAGACCGGCAAACGCATCACATGCTCGTTCCTACCCGCTACGACCCTTTCTCACGCAGGGCCTCGATCGCCTCCTTGAGGCGCGCGGTCAGGACCTCCGCTTCTTCGCCCCGGAGGGGAGGGAGCGGGTCGCCGAAGCACACCGCGATCCGGGACCTCCGCGGCCAGCGCGCGCCCAGCGGCCACATCCGTTCCAGACCTGTCAGAGCCACCGGCACGAGCGGCACGCCCGCCCGCAAGGCCACAAAGGCGGCGCCGGGATGGAAGGGACCCAGGGCGCCCGCCTGAACGACACGCCCCTCCGGGAAGATGGCCAGCGCGTCCCCCGCGCGCAAGCGCGCGATGCAGGCGCGGATGCTCGCGATGTCGGCAAGGCCGCCGCGGCGGACGAAGACGGGATCGAACCAGCGGATGATGCGGAAGAGCACCGGGAAGCGGTCGAGGTCGCGGGCGGCGAGCACCGTCGGTCGCACCGGCAGCGCGGCGGCGAGAACGACGGCGTCGATCTCGCTGCCGTGGTTCGGGGCGAGCACATACGGCGGCGCGGGCAGACGCTCCAGGCCGTGCACGCGCAGCCCCCATCCTACGGCGAGCAGGGCTCGGACGAAGGCCCGCAGCGCCCGGTACGCCGCTCCGTCCCGCGGGCTCCCGGCCACGTCGGTTACGCCGCCCGATCGAGCAGGACGATGCACTCCACGTGGTAGGTGTGCGGGAAGAGGTCGATCGGCTGGACGGCCCGCACCGCGTATCCCGCGGCGGCCAGCTCGCGCAGGTCGGGGGCGAGCGTGGTCGGATTGCAGGAGATGTAGATGACCCGCGGCGGCCCCAGGCGGGCAATGGCCTGCATCACCTTCACCCCGGCGCCGGCGCGCGGCGGATCCAGCACGAGCAGGTCGGCCCCTCCCACCCCGGGCACCTGGTCGAAGCGGCGCACGTCGGCGGTGTGAAAGGCGGCGTTCGCGATACCGTTCAGGGCGGCGTTCTCGCGCGCGGCCTCGACGGAGGCCGCGACCACCTCGATCCCTGTGACGCGCTCCGCCTGCCCGGCCAGCGCCAGCGCGAACGTCCCCACCCCGCTGTAGAGGTCGAGGGCGTGTCCCACCCCCCGGCCTGCCATCTCCCTGACGATCGCCACCATCCGTTCGGCCTGGGCCGTGTTGGTCTGGAAGAAGGTGAGCAGCCCGAGCTTGAAGGTGAGGCCGCCGAGCCGCTCGGTGATGTGGGGCCGGCCGTGCAGGACATGGAAGCCGGCCACCTCCACCGCGTCTCCTTTGGAGGGGTTGACCGCCCAGATGAAGCCGGTCAGCTCCGGATGCCGCTCCGCGAGCCGAACGGCCAGGGCGCGCGCCTGCGGAAAGGCCTCGGACGCCGTGACGACGGCGATGAGGAGCTCGCCCGTGCCGCGGCCCTCCCGGATGACGAGGTGGCGCAGCAGCCCCTCGTGCGTGCGCGGATCGTAGCACGCGATGCCTTCCGCCAGCACGAACGCGCGCACCTCGTTCAGGATCTCCGCCGTGCGCGGAGACTGCAGGAAGCAGGTGTGCAGGTCGACGATCTCGTCCCAGCGGCCGCGGCGGTGCAGCCCCAGCCGGCCTCCGGGATGGAACGAGAACTCCATCTTGTTGCGGTAATACCAGGGATCGTCCGGCCCGATGATCGGGCGCACCGGCGCCGGCTCCAGCCCGCCCAGATGGCGGAGGCTCTCCTCCACGATGGCCTGCTTGGCCCGCAGCTGCGCGGCATAGTCGAGGTGCTGCCACAAGCAGCCGCCGCAGGGTCCGAAGTGGGGGCAGCGGGGCTCCGTCCGCTCGGCCGACGGCTCGACGATGCGGACGGGGTGCGCTTCCCCGTACGACTTCTTCACCTTGCGGAGGCGGGCGCGCAGGCGGTCGCCGGGGGCCGCATCGTCCACGAAGACCACGAAGCCGTCGACCCGGCCGACCCCGCGGCCGCCGTAGCTCATGCGGTCGATGCGGATGTCCACCTCATCGGTGGGACGGAGGGGCACGCGCTCATTGTAACAAATGAGGTCCCATGGACACCTACCGCTGCATCGTCACCAAACGCGAGCTGCGCACCTTCACCGACCGTCCGCTCCCCGAGGACGTCCTGCGCCGGATCCTCAACGCGGGTCGGATGAGCGGCAGCAGCAAGAACACGCAGCCGTGGCACTTCGTCGTCATCCGTGAGCGGGAGCGCCTGCGCGCTCTGGCCGCTTTCGGGCGGTTCGCCCAGCACGTCGGTGGGGCGGCCGCGGCCGTCTGCGTCGTCGTCGAGTCGACCCGCGCCCTCTTCGACGCGGGCCGGTGCGCGCAGAACGTGATGCTCGCAGCCTGGGACGCCGGGGTGGCGTCCTGTCCCGCCTCCATGCACCAGGCGGAGAAGGCGCGGGAGTTCCTCGGGGCGCCTGCGGGGCACGTCGTGGCCGCGGTCATCTCCCTCGGCTACCCTCACCCGCGCGGCCGCGGGCCGATCGAACGGACCGCCCTGCGCATCCTCGCCGGGCGCGGGCGCCGTCCCCTGGCCTCGATGGTCTCATGGGAACGCTACGGCGGTGTGAGCGCTACGGCGGCGGTATAATGAGCGGGTACAGATGAGCATCCAGCGCGGGCGCAGGGCTTCATCCCTCCGCCGCGCCGCGGCGGTCCTCCTCACCGTCCTCGCGGCGGCGACCGGGCCCCTCCACGCCCAGGACGCCCCCTCCGTCGACGCGCTCCTCGCCAGGCTGTTCAGCACGGAGGACCGCACCCCCTACGAGCTGACCGCGGACTTCAGCGGCACCCTCGCCCTCACCATCAAGGGCGGGACGATCACCGCCCGGGCGGCCGGCTCCTTCTACGAGGTGCGGCGGGCCGACGGCGTGCGCCGCCGCCGGGTGCAGATCACGCGGCTCGACCTCCCTCTCCTGCTCCGCCCCTTCAACGGCACGATCCGGCGCATCATCGAGGAGAAGGTCGAGACCCAGAACGAGTCGCCCGAGACGTTCTACTCGCACGACATCTTCCTGCACGGCCAGCTGCCGGGACGGCAGTACATCCTGGTCGGCGTGCACAAGGAGATCGTGGACGAGGCGATCGACCGCTACGGGAAGCCGGAGGACAAGAACCACACACCCACGCGGCGCCGCATCGCGCAGTGGCTGTACACCACGCCCACCCAGCGGGAGCTGCTGGTCCGCCCGGGGCCCCCGTACGCGCTGCGGGCGGTGGTGAACGAGCACGGCACGCTCTTCGAGCTCACCCTGCTGTACAGCTGGGGCGAGGTCGGGACCCGCGTCGAGTACGCGGTGGTGCGCGACCAGTGGGTCTGGCGCCAGGTGGACGCCGACGCCAACAGCGAGCTGTCGGGCTTCGGCCGCGTGGACGGCAAGCTGAAGCTCACCTTCACGAATCACTGCCTGAACTGCCCGCCAGCACGGCCGCCCCGCTGATCTCGCCCCGCGCCAGGCGCGCCAGCGCCCGGTTGGCCTCCGCCAGGGGCAGCGTCTCCGTTTCGACGCGCACCGGGATGGCCGCGGCCAGGGCGAGAAATTCCACCCCGTCGGCGCGCGTGCTGTTGGTCACGCTCCGCACCGTCCGCTCCCCGTACAGCAGCCGGTAGTCGAACGCCGGGATCCCGTCGAGGTGGATCGCGTTGATCGCGAGCGTGCCGCCCGGGCGCAGCCGCTCCAGCGCCTCCACCGCGACCCTGCCCGAGGGCGCGAAGACCACCGCGGCGTCGAGCGGCGCCGGCGGCGCCTCGCCGGGACCGCCTACCCAGGCCGCGCCGAGCGCTTCGGCCAGACGCCGGTGGCCGCGGCTGCGGGTGACGACGTGGACCTCGCACCCCCAATGGCGCGCGACCTGGATCGCCAGATGCGCGGAGGCTCCGAATCCGAACAGGCCGACACGGCACCCGGGCGCTGCGCCGGCCAGGCGCAGCGCCCGGAAGCCGATGATTCCCGCGCAGAGCAGCGGGGCGGCAGCCTCCGACCCGAAGGCCCCGGGGATCGCGTACACGAAGTCGGCCGGGGCGACGAGGTACTCCGCGAATCCGCCGTCGACGTCGTACCCGGTGAAGAGGGGCCGCTCGCACAGGTTCTCCTCGCCGCGGCGGCACCACGCGCAGCGCCCGCACGCCCGGTGCAGCCATGCCACGCCGGCTCGCCGCCCGGTCCAGCCCGCCTCCACGCCCGGGCCGGCGCGCACCACCGTACCCACGGCCTGATGGCCGGGCGTAACCGGCAGCCGGTGCGGCGGCAGCTCGCCCTCGGTCTGGTGGAGGTCCGTGTGGCAGACCGCGCAGGCGTGCACGCGGATCAGCAGCTCGCCGGCGCCCGGCTCGGGCATGGGAACCTCTTCAAGCCGCAGGGGACCCTGCTCGGCGGGACCCGGATGGTGGAGACGCATCGCCCGCATTCAAGGGGCCTCGACCGGACGGAGCGAACTTTCGTTACTCGTGAGCCACCGATCCATCGTGGTCATCCTCGCCCTCGTGCTGGCGGCCGGGTGCAGCCGGCAGGCCGCGGGCCCGGCCTTCGTGGACTACCGCGACGAGCAGACCGGATTCACCCTGCGCTCTCCGGGCGGGTGGGTCCGCGACCCCGCGACCGGCCCCGGAGAAGTCCGGTTGGTGCCGCCGGAAGAGGACCGCTCTCCCGCCGAGTTCATCAGCGTCTTCACGGTCCCGGCCGAAGGGCGTCCCACGGAAGATGCGCTGCGCCGCCTGGTCTTCGGGCTGCTTCCCATCCACGGAGTCTCGGGGTTCCAGCAGGACCCCCGCAGCACGGCGGGCGTCCTGTGGTTCAAGTTCGAGGTCACCGGGAGCTCGGCGGGCATCGAGTGGGCGTCCACGGGCGTTGCCACGGCGGACACCTCGCGTGCACAGGTTGCGGTCTGCGCCAAGCCGCTCCGGGCCTGGCGCGAGGGTCAGAAGGAGTGCGACGAGGTCATCCGCAGCTTCCGGCCCGCCCCCCCGCAGCAGTGACCGCCGGCCTGGCCGGTCACCCCACCGGCGCGCGATAGCGTTTGAGGGCCTCGCGCACGCGGCGCAGCCCTTCCGTGATGTTCTCGATGCTGTTGGCGTACGAGAAGCGCAGGAACCCCTGCCCGGCATCCCCGAACGCGGTCCCCGACAGGCACGCCACCCCGGCCTCGGTCAGGAGGTAGTCCGCCAGGCGCTTGCTGTTCGCATCGAGCCGTGCCGCGTTGGGGAAGGCGTAGAAGGCGCCCGCGGGCACGGTGCAGGAGAGCCCTTCGATTGCGTTGAGCCCGGCCACGATGACGTCGCGGCGGCGGCGGAACTCCGCCACCATCGCGTCCACCCGTCCGCGCGGACCGCGCAGCGCGGCGATCCCCGCGATCTGCGAGAAGGCCGCGGCGCAGGAGTTGGAGTTCACCATGAGCTGCGCCACGCGCGCCGCGAGGCTCTGCGGCATCACCCCGTAGCCCAGCCGCCAGCCGGTCATGGCGTAGGCCTTGGAGAAGCCGTCGAGCAGGATGGTGCGCTCCTTCATGCCCGGGGCGCTGAGGACGCTGTGGTGGGGAGTGTCGTACATGATCTGCCAGTAGATCTCGTCGGCCAGGACGAAGGCGTTATGGCGCTGGGCCACCTCCGCGACGGCCGCCACGTCCTCGCGGGTCAGCGCGGAGCCGCACGGGTTGTGCGGGCTGTTCAGCACGATGAGGCGCGTCCGGGGGGAGGCCGCGGCGCGCAGCTCCGCCGGGTCGATGCGGAATCCCCGCTCCTCGCGCAGCACGATCGGCTTCGGCACGCCGCCGGCGAACTTCGTGACCGACTCGTAGATCGGGTAGCCGGGGTTCGGGAAGATCACCTCGTCCCCCGGGTTCACCAGGGCGAGGATGCTGAAGAACATGATCGGCTTGCTCCCCGGCGTGATTACCACCTCGCCCGGATCGACCCTGACCTTGCGCGTGGCCTCGACGTGCTCGGCGACGGCCTCGCGCATCTCGGGCAGGCCGGCCGCCGGCGTATAGTGCGTCATGCCGTCGCGCAGCGCCTTGATCGCCGCCTCCTTGATGTGCTCGGGGGTGTCGAAGTCGGGCTCGCCGATCTCGAGGTGGACGATCGACTTGCCCTTCCGCTCCAGCTCGCGCGCGCGGGCGAGCACTTCGAAGGCGGTCTCCGTGCCGAGCTGGGCCATCCGGTCAGCGAGGCGCAGGTCCATGGGTCCCTCCTTCCACTCCGATCGCTCAGCCTCCTGTGATGCGTGTGCCGGTCCGGCCCGCCAGCGCCCGCTCGATCTGCTCCGGCTCGGTGATCAGCGCCTCGCCGCCGGTGGCCTCGACGAAGCGGATGGCGGCCAGGATCTTGGGACCCATGCTGCCGGGAGGGAAGTGCCCCTGGCTGAGGTACCGCTTGGCCTCGGCCACCGTCATGCGGTCCAGGGCGCGCTCCTCGGGCTTGCCGTAGTGCAGGGCCACGCGCTCCACCGCGGTCGAGATGAGCAGCAGGTCGGCGCCGATCGACTGCGCCAGCAGCGAGGAGGCCAGGTCCTTGTCGATCACCGCCTCGACGCCCTGCAGCGATCCGTCGGCCCCCCGCACGACGGGGATGCCGCCTCCGCCCGCTGCGATCACTACGATCGATTGGAAGACCAGACCCTTGATGGTCAGCCGCTCGATGATCTCCACCGGCATCGGTGACGGCACGACGCGCCGCCACCCCCGGCCGGCGTCCTCGACCATCCGCCATCCCCGTCCCGACTGCAGCCCCTCCGCCTCATCCTTTCCATAGAACCTGCCGATAGGTTTAGTCGGACGGTGAAAGGCCGGATCGTCCCGGTCGACGAGCGTCTGGGTGACCACCGTGGCGATGCGCTTGCGGATCTCCCGGGCGCGCAGCTCGTTGCCGAGCACCTGCTGGACGAGGTAGCCGATGGAGCCCTGGGTTTGGGCTCCCAGAACGTCCAGCGGCAGCGGGGGGGCGGCCTCCGCGGCCAGCTCGCTCCGCAGGAGGTTGAAGCCGACCTGGGGACCGTTGCCGTGCGTGAGCACGAGGTCCCACCCCTGCGAGAGCATCGTGGCAATGTGCGTAGAAGTTTCGCGCAACGCCTCGATCTCGCCGGCCAGTGTGGGGCGCTTTTCATCCTTGATCAGGGAGTTGCCGCCGATGGCGACGACCGCAACAGGCACGAACACCTGTTTCGGCGCCCCGGAGGCCCTCCCTCCGGCTGGCACCGTTCTTGCTCGTCACAGGGGGTGTAAGACCCCATTCAGGGGCGATCTACGGCGCCAGGCTCCCACCGCTGCCGGAGAAGCGGGGAGCACATCAGGTCGGGAGGAAGCGCGCATCATGCGCGTCTCGATGAAGTTCACGGTAACCATCCTGATCGCCGCCCTGGCGATGTCCGGGTTTGCGCTCTCCACGGGCACCCCGGCCGCCGCAGGCGAGGCGATGCGCTATGTCATCCTCGGCGCGGGCAGCCTGCCGGTGGGGTTCGACAGCCTCATCGCGTCCATCGGCGGCAGGGTCGTTGCGCGGCTGGATGAGATCGGCGCGGCCATCGTCGAATCCGACGAACCGACCTTCCTCTACGCGGCCGACGCCCTGCCCGGCATCGCCGGCGTCGCTGAGGACGTCGCGCTCCAGATCGAATCCGACCCGGTGTCCGGGATCGTGGTCGAGGGCATCGACGGGATCGCCGTCGAGGGCTTGAACCCGCGGGGCGCCAAGTTCTTCGGCGTTCAGTGGGGGCTCTCCAACGTGGCGGCCGACCAGGCGTGGGCGGCAGGCTTCCGGGGCAACCCGGTGGTCAAAGTCGCGATCCTCGACAGTGGCATCGACATCACGCATCAGGAGTTCAGCAACGGGAAGGTCATTGCGGCCCTGAGCAAGTCGTTCTTCCCGGAGTCGCTGCCGATGGGCGCACCGGCCTACCTGGACGTCCACGGGCACGGCTCGCACGTGGCGGGCATCATCAGCACGAACGGCATCAGCTTCGCGAGTGTGGCACCGGACGTGAAGCTGATCGCGGTCAAGGTCTCGGGGCGTGCCGGCTTCACGACCCTCGGCACGCTGGCCCAGGCGATCGTGTACGCCGCGGGTGTCGGGGCCGACGTGATCAACATGAGCTTCGGCTCCTCGGGGCTGAGCAAGGACGACCTGCGGGCGAACCACCTGAAGCAGGTCCTCTGGCTGGCGATGAACTACGCGCACAGCAAGGGGGCCCTGCTCGTGGCCTCGGCCGGCAACCTGGCCATCGACTGGGACGGCAGCGCGTTCAAGCAGCTGACCAAGTTCCCGGTTCAACTGAACCACGTCGTAGGTGTGTCGGCGACCGGGCCGTTCTTCGGCGACGAGTTCGACAGCATCGGCGTCGCCCTCACCACCTCGGGCGACTACCTGGAGTACACGGACTACGGCAAGTCGGTCGTGGACTTCGCGGCCCCGGGCGGCAGCCGGACGACATACCTGGTGCCGTTCCCGGGGATGCCGCCCGCCCCGGCCGACTGGGTCCTGTCAGTGTGCGCCCGGTTCAGCAGCTCGACGTGCGCCTCGGGCAGGGCCGGCACCTTCATGGTCGGCTCGAGCATGGCGGCCGCGCACATGAGCGGCGTCGCGGCCCTGATCGACTCGGCGTACGGCGGCCGGCTCACGGGCGACCAGATCGTGGCCCTGCTGAAGAAGGGCGCCGAGGACTTCGGCAAGCCCGGATTCGACGAGTTCTACGGGCACGGCCGGATCAACGTGTACCGCTCGCTGACCCTCAACAAGTAGACGCGGGTCACAGGCGATCGGACGCGCAAGCGATTCGGTCACCCAGAGGAACCAGAAGGGGGAGGTCAGAAGTGACCTCCCCTCTTCTATGGCCCCCTGCTACAATGGGGGATGTTGTGGCTGGCGCGCGCGTCATCAGCTTCGGTCTCGGTCCCATCGGCGTCGGCATCGCTGAGGTCGCCCTCGAGCACGGCCATCAGATCGTCGGTGCGGTGGACATCGATCCGGCCAAAGCCGGGCGGCCGCTGTCCACCCTGGTCCGCGGTGCCGGCGAGGTCACGGTCGAGCGCAGCATCGATCCCCTCCTGAACACCGGCGCCGACGTCATCCTGCACTCCACGCAGTCGCACATGGATCAGGTCATGCCCCAGCTCGTCCCCCTGCTCGACGCCGGTTTGAACGTCATCTCCACTTGCGAGGAGCTGGCCTTCCCCTGGCATCACCATCCCAAGGAGGCGGCGCTGCTCGACCGGCTGGCCAGGGACCGCAGTGCCCGCATCGTCGGCGTCGGCGTGAACCCCGGGTTCGTCATGGACGCTTTGCCCGTCGCGCTCACCGCGCCCATGCGAGCTGTCGAGCGCATCGCCGTGGAGCGGGTCGTCGACGCCAGCCTGCGGCGCGTGCCGCTCCAGCGGAAGATCGGGGTGGGGATGACCGTCGAAGCCTTCCGGCGCGGGGTGCAGGAGGGCACGATGGGGCACGTCGGCCTGCCGCAGTCCGTGGCGATGATCGCCGCCGCCCTACGCTGGCC
>DASUAK010000058.1:0-4757 GCA_035763845.1 bacterium
GCCGGAGGAGACGACGAGCGAGCCGGAGCCGGCGGAGGCGCGCATGCGCAGCATGGAGCGCCGCGCCTTCCGCGACACGCTCGAGGACGCGCTGCGCTACGGGATCCGGGGGGCGTTCAAGACGACCCGGGTGGCGCTGCGCGGGCTCACCGACCGGGTGGGGATGTTCCGGGACGTGCCCACGTTGGTGCGGGTTACGCCCTTCCAGAAGATGGTCGACCGCGCCGATCTGGCCCGCGCCTTCTCGTACATCTTCGACCGGCTGGCCTTCGAGTGCGCGCTCGGCGACCGCGAGTGGGGCCGCGTCGTCCTCTATTACCAGAACCTGCCCGAGGACAAGTTCATGGTCTACGACGTCGGCTTCCGCGATCTGGCCGCCATCCGCGCCGAAGCGGACCGCCGCCTGGCGCTCCTCGAGTCGGAGGCCTCGCCCACCCTGCTGCCGGCCTGTCCGAGCTGGATGTACAAGAGCTGCCGCTTCAAGGACCGCTGCGGCTGCGGCGACGCCGCCTAGCCCTCAGGACGAAGCGAAGACCTCCTTGGCCGCGGCCAGGGCGTCGTGCGTCAGCGGGACCCCCTGATACGGCGCCAGCTGCACCAGCGCCTCCACGATCTGCTCTTTGGTCCAGCCATGTCGCTGCGCGGCTCGGATGTAGCCGCGCAGCTGTGCCGTGCGGCCCTGGACGGACAGCGCGATCATGGTGATCAAGACTCTCGTCTTCAGGTCGAGTTGCGGCCTCGTGTAGAAATCGCCGAAGACGCTCTCATACACCCATTGAGAGAAGAACGGAGCCAGCTCCTGGGTGGCGGGGGTGCCCGGCGGCACCCCCGGCCCCATGATCTCCTCGCGGATCTTCTTGCCCCGCTCCAGTCGCTCGTTGCTCACACGGTTCCTCCCCTGCGTGATGGTGGCGGGCTCAGCGGCTCCGCAGGCCCAGCTCTTCGATGATCCGCGCCAGGCGCGCCTCCTCAGCCGTGAGGAAGCGGCGGAAGTCCGCCGGGCCGAGGTAGAGGTCCACGGCGCGGGCGTTGCTGTTGAACCGCTTCCAGGAGTCCGCGCGCAGCGCCCGCTCGAAGGCTGCGGCCAGCGTGGCGATCCGCGACGGGGGCGTCCCCGACGGGGCGAGCACGCTGCGCCACTGCGTGAAGACGACGTCGTAGCCTTTCTCCTTCAGCGTGGGCACGTTCGGGAAGATCGGGCTGCGCCGCTCGCTGGCCACGGCGAAGGGCACCATGCGGCGCGCCTGCACGTGCTGGAAGAACTCGGAGACGTTCCCGATCAGCATCTCGGCGTTCTTGCCGAGGAAAGTCAGCCCCGCGGGGCCGCCGCCCTCGTGCGGCACGTACTCGACGTCGATCCCCGCCGCCTTCTCCCACGACAGCACGACGAAGCTGTCGATGCCGCCGATCGCCGAGCCGGCCACCCGCACCTTGCGCGGGTTCGCTTTCGCGAAGGCGACCAGCTCTTCCATCGTCTTCCACGGCGCGTCGGGCTGGACCATCAGCCACTCTTCCTCGCCGTGGATGCGGGCGATGGTGTCGAAGTTGTCCCACTTGAGCCCCGGCTGGTTCGTGATGATCGGCGTGATGATCGACGACCCGGCGTGCGCGAAGAGGAGCGTGTAGCCGTCCGCGGGGCGGCTCGAGGCATAGGCGTTCGCCGCGGTGCCGCCGGCGCCCGGCCGGTTCTCCACGACGAGCGGCTGGCCCAGGATCCCCCGCGCCGCCTCGGCCAGGGCGCGCGCGAAGACGTCCGCTCCGCCGCCCGGCGCGAAGCCCACCACGAACGTGATCGGACGCGTCGGATAGGCTTCCGCCCCCGGATAGGCGGGCACGGCCGTGATCACCAGCACGAGCGCCAGCACCATCCACCCTGCGACCTTCATCCCTTCCACCCCCTCATCAGCAGTTACCGTCCGGACGCCGGCGCCGCGGCGGGCCTCGGTGGCCGGCGCAGGCGCCAGAGATTCAGCACCAGAGGATACAGCAGGAAGCCGACAGTGAGCGCCAGCAGCGTGGCGGCGATCGGCCGCGTCACGAAGATCGCCCACGAGCCGTGCGAGATGATGAGCGACCGCCGCAGCTCGCTCTCGACGAGGAATCCGAGCACCAACCCGAGCACAGTGGCCGCGGGGGGGAATCCTGTGAGCCGCATCCCGAACCCGATCACGCCAAATACCAATGCGAGGATCGGGTTCAGGAGGAACAGATCCGCCGCGTACGTCCCGATCACGATGATCGCCAGGATCGAGGCGATGAGCGAGGGCGGCGGCAGCCGCAGCGCGAGCAGGCAGCCGCGCAGGATGAGCACTCCCACGGGGATCATGAGGAAGTTCACCAGGATCAGCCCCGCGAAGAGCGTGAACACCAGAGGGCTCTGCTGGGTGAGCAGGAACGGCCCGGGGATGATCCCGTGCAGGATGAGCGCCGCGAGCATGATCGCCGCGGAGTTCGACCCCGGGATGCCGAGGGCCAGCGTGGGCACCAGATCCCCGCCCTGCACCGCGTTGTTCGCCGTCTCGGGGGCGGCGACACCCTCCATCGAGCCCTTCCCGAACAGCTCCGGGTGCTTCGACCACCGCTTGGCCTCGTTGTACGCCACGAAGGAGGACGCCGTGGCCCCCGCCCCCGGCATGATCCCCACGATCAACCCCACCACCGTCCCCACCATCGTGGCGCGCCAGACGGCGCGCAGCTCGCGCAGCGTGGGGAACGCGGTGGAGGCGGCACCCGCGACCACCTCGCCGCGCCGCGCGGGCCGGGCCAGCTGGTAGAACATCTCGGACACCGCGAACAGACCGACCATCGCCGAGATGATGTCGATCCCGGAGAGCAGCTCGGTGCGGCCGAAGGTCAGGCGCAGCGAGCCCGTGAGCGTGTCGAGTCCCACCGCGGTCAGCAGCAGTCCGAAGGCGCCCGCGGCAAGTCCCTTGACGATGCTCGTCCCGGAGAGCCCCGCGATCAGGGTCAGCCCGAACACGGCGAGCGCGCAGACCTCCGGCGAGCCGAAGGCCAGCACCAGGTTGCCGAGGGGCAGGACGAGGGCGATCAGCACGATGATGCTGATCAACCCCCCGATCGTGCCGCAGACGAGGGAGATCCCGAGGGCCTTGGCCGCGTGTCCCTGCCGGGTCAGCTCATAGCCGTCCAGCAGCGCGGCCGCGGATCCCGGCGTCCCCGGCATGCGCATGAGGATGGCGGGGATGGAGCCGCCGTAGTTGGCGCCGGCCCACACCCCGGCCAGCATCACGAGGGCGGTGGCGGCGTCCATGCTGAAGGTGTACGGAAGGGCGAGGGCCATCGCCACCGCCCCGCTGATGCCGGGGATCGCGCCGCCGATGATCCCCCACGCCACGCCCGCGGCCATGATCAGCAGGCCGTAGCCCGAGAGGGCCTGCCCGAAGCCGGCGAGGAGCTGGTCGAGGACCCCCATCTCAGCCTCCTCTCCGCAGCAGCGGCTCGAGGATGCCGTCCGGCACCGGGATCAGCAGCCCGTACTTGAAGACGGCGTACAGCACCACCGTCACGACAAGCGGGGTGAGCACGAGGGTGCCTGGCGCGCTCCCGCGGTGCAGCAGCATGACCGAGAGCACGTAGAGCGGCGTGGCGAGCAGGTACCCGAGCGGCTCGAAGGCGGCCAGGTAGAGAGCGGTCAGCACGATCGCGGCAACCAGCCGGGACACCGAGAATGTGCCCACCGTGTCGTCGTCCGGATCGGACCCCTTACCCGTGGCGGCGGGCCGCGCGCGGCCGCGGGCCAGGATGAGCCCCGATGCGAGGAGCACCCCGCAGAGCGCGATCAGCGCGCCCAAAGCGATCGGGAAGAAGCGCGGTCCCAGGGGATCGGTCGCCACCCCGAGCGGGATCCGCCGGGCCACCGACACGATGTACAGACCGAACGCGACGAGCACGCCGGCGGCCGTGAGCTCACGGCGAAGCGCGGAAACCGCGGGGTCTGCCGCCGATGAGAAAGGATCGTGCACGCGTACCCTCGTGTTGTGGAGGAACCGGACCCAGGAAAGTCGGTATCCAATATGCCTTCAACCCGGGAAGTTCCTTCCAGAAGGCAGGGCGGCTACGCGCGGGCGCCCGCGCCGGCCGACAGCGCGAAGGTAACCGTGTCCGCCAGCTTCATCGACCGCCCCTCCGCCCACGCCGGCGCGAAGTCGGAGGGGGGCAGGGCGGCCTTCAGCTCGCCGATGAGGCGCTCGTAGTCGTCCCGGATGAACGGCGGCGGGGGCACCTTCAGGGCGTCGCGCAGCGCCTCCGCCGCCCCGAACAGGATGGCCGAGCGGCGCAGATCTCCCTGCCGCAGCGCGACCGCGGCGAGGCCGACCAGCGAGATGCCCACCCCGCGCCGGTCGCCCAGCTCGTGGCGCAGGACGAGACTCTCCCCGAACAGCGCGGTGGCCTCCGGGAACATGCCGCGCTCCCAGGCGAGGATGCCGAGGTTGCTCTGCGAGAACGCCAGGCCCCACCGATCGCCCAGCGACTGGAACACGCCCAGCGTCTCCTCGAAGATCGCCTGCGCCCGCTCGTACTCCCGCCGGTCGCGGAGCACCAGACCCAGGTTCTGCAGCACGAGCGCCGTGCGCACCTGATCGCCGAGGGCCCGAAGCTGGCGCACGCTCTCGGTGAGCAGCATCTCGGCCTGCGCGGTGTCCCCCTCTCCCCGCGCGACGAGCCCGAGCACGGCCTGCGCGGCCGCGGTCCCCATGAGATCGCCGGACTCCCGGCTCAAGCTCAGGCTCTCCGCC
>DASUAK010000059.1:0-17264 GCA_035763845.1 bacterium
GCCATGTTCGGGCCCGTGACCACGAGGACCGCGCGCTCGTGGGCGCCGAGCGACACGTCGTTGGGGACGAACCGCTCGCCGGTCAGCATGCGCTCGACGACCGGGTGCCGCCCCTGCCCGACCTCCAGGACGGGATCCTCGGTGATCTCGGGCCGTACGTACCCGGACGCGGCGGCCACCTCGGCCAGCGACAGCAGCGCGTCCAGCTCGCCCAGCGCGCGCGCCGTGGCCAGGAGGCCCTCCGCCCGCGCGGCGATCTGATCGCGGACCGCGACGAAGAGGTCGTACTCGAGCGCGGCGATGCGCTCCTCGGCGCCCAGGATGGCCGCCTCGCGCTCCTTCATCGCGCCGGTGATGAACCGCTCGGCGCCGGTGAGGGTCTGCTTGCGCACGTAGTCGGCCGGGACGAGGTGGAGGTTGGCGTTGCTGACCTCCAGATAGTAGCCGAAGACCTTGTTGAAGCCGACCTTGAGGGATCTGATCCCGGTGCGCGCACGCTCGTCGGCCTCCAGGCGCGCGATCCAGTCCTTCCCCTCCCGGGCGGCGGCCCGCAGGGCATCCAGCTCGGCGTGGTGGCCGTCGCGGATGACCCCGCCTTCCTGCAGCGCAGCCGGGGGATGCTCGACGATGGCCCGCTCGACGAGGGCGGCGATCTCGTCGTGGCCGTGGATGCCGGCGGCGAGGTCGCGGCTCAGCGCCGCGGTGACCCCGCCGAGTCCCGCCGCGACGGCCGGGAGCCGCCGCAGTGAGCCGGCGAGGGCCGCAAGGTCGCGGGCGTTGGCGGACCCGTGGCCGACCCGGCCGGTAAGCCGCTCGAGATCGGCGACGCCGGCGAGGGCCCCGCGCAGCGCGGCGCGGGCGCGTCCGTCCCGCACGAACTCTTCGACGGCGTCGAGGCGCCGGACGAGGGCTGCCCCCGCGGTGAGCGGGGCGAGCAGCCACTGGCGGAGGCGCCGCGCGCCCATGCCCGTCTTCGTCTCGTCCAGCACGCCGAGCAGCGTGCCCTGCACGCCGCCGTCCCGCTGGTTCTGGACGACCTCGAGGTTGCGGCGCGTCGCCGCGTCCAGCATGAGGGCACCGTCCACGCTGTAGGTGACGATGCGCCGGAGGTGGGCCAGCGGGCTGAACTGCGTGTCCTTCAGGTACTGCAGCAGCGCCCCGGCAGCGGCGATCGCGGCGGGCAGGTGCGCGCAGCCGAACCCGTCGAGCGTGGCCACCCCGAGATGCTGCTGCAGCCGCTGGCGGGCGCTGACCACGTCGAACGTCCAGTCCTCCAGCGTGGTCAGCTGGCTGCCCGGAGCCAGGAGCGCGCGGACCTCATCCGCGTCGCCGTCCGGCGCCAGCACCTCGCGCGGTCCCAGCCGGCCCAGCTCTTCGGTGAGGCGCGCGCCCCGCAGGGGGCCCGCGATCTCCGTGACCTGGAACTCGCCGGTGGAGAGGTCGCAGGCGGCCAGGCCCCAGGTCTCCTGTCCCCGGCCGACCGCCACGAGGAAGTTGTTGGCCTGGCGGGGCAGCAGGCTCTGCTCGATGACCGTGCCCGGGGTGACGACGCGCACGACGTCGCGCTTCACGAGGCCCCGAGCGCGGCGGGGGTCTTCGAGCTGGTCGCAGATGGCGATGCGGTAGCCGCGGTCCACGAGGCGGGCGAGGTACCCCTCCACCGCGTGGTGCGGGACCCCGCACATCGCCAGACGCCGGCCCTTCCCGATCTCTCGGGAGGTCAGGGTGATCTCCAGCTCCCGCGCGGCGAGGACGGCGTCATCGCCGAAGAGCTCGTAGAAGTCGCCCAGGCGAAACATCAGGAGCGTGCCCGGGAAGCGGGCCTTGAGCTCCTGATACTGCTGCATCATCGGGGTGAGATCCATTAACCTCTGTGAGTTCGTCGGTTCGGGGGGGCTATCCTGGCCTCCAAAAGTCGAGTGATGCGCTACAGAAAACGGGCTCCCGGGTCGAGGACCGGGGTCCCGGATGGGGAATCGTGGAACGGATTTTGCTTAATCCCCCAGGTAGGACACACGATGGGTATGACCGATAGACGCGGCATCAAAGAGCGCCGGGTACTGCTTGCCGGCTCCGGGCTCGTCCTCGCGCTCGGTCTGCAGCTCGGGCTGGGGGCGATGGGCTTCGAGATCTTGCCCACCGGAACCTGGCTGCGGGCCCTGGTGGTCACCGTGGGCCTGCAGCTCCTGGTCTGGCTGATCCTGCGCCTGGGCTGGGACCGCTACCTGACGTGGGACCCGCACTATCTCTACGTGCCTATGGCGGCGGCCATCTTCAGCCTCAACTACTTCGCCTACTTGGTGCCCTCGCTGCGCATGGTCATGCTGATGGCGTGGTTCACGATGCCGGTGTTCATGGTGGGGCTGGCGGGCGCGACCGGGGTCCTGGTGATGTCCATCCTCATGGCGATGGGCTATCTCATCGCCGTCTCGCTGCTGGTAAGCGCCGGCCGCCCATTCTCCCTCACCTTCGAAGCGGCGGTGGCGGGGATCTTTATGATCATCAACGGCTACTCCGCCGTGGTCTACGAGCGGCTGCGCCGGGAGCGGGGCGAGCGGCGAGTGCTGCGGGAGCGGCTGAACGAGCTGGCCATCACCGATCCGCTGACGGGGCTGTACAACCGCCGGCACTTCGAGGAGATCCTGCGCTCGGAGATCGCGCGCATCCGCCGCTACGGCGGCAACTGCTCGCTGGCGATGATCGACCTGGACTTCTTCAAGAACTACAACGACACGCTGGGTCACCTCGCCGGCGATGCCCTGCTCAAGGAGCTGGCCGCCCTGATGATGAGCCAGCTGCGGGTCAGCGACGTCTTCGCGCGCTACGGCGGCGAGGAGTTCGGGCTGATCATGGTCAACACGCCGCGCGATGAGGCGATCCTGGCGATGGAGCGCCTCCGGGTGCTGGTCGAGGGCTACCCCTTCCGGGGCGGCAGCATCCAGCCGTTCGGGCGTCTCACGGTGAGCGTCGGCGTCGCCGGATGTCCCGAGGACGGCCTCGACTACGAGGAGCTCGTCCGCAAGGCGGACGCCGCCCTCTACGCCGCCAAGCGGCTCGGCCGCAACCGCGTGCAGGTCGCCGCCCTCGCCTGAGCGATCCCTGAACCTCCCCTAAACTTCCCGGGATCTTCCCTGCCCCGCCGCCCCCGTGGCACGCCGGTTGCTCTTTACGGAGGCAGGATCTGCCGGAGGAGCAACTCGACAGGGGGCTTCTTGGGATGGTGCACTACGAGGGCATCGACACAGCACAGAACCGCTTCCAGAAGTACGACTGGCGGCTGCAGGTCATCTTCATCGGCTGGTCGATCAGCGTCGCCGTCCTCATCATCGGTATCCACCTCATGACGAACAACGCGGGGCTGCTCCTGGTCAGGCCGTAGCCCCGGAGCGAGCTTGAGATGGGCTGGGCACTTCGGTGCCCGGCGGGGGACCACAGAGGGTCGGGGCGACGAGCTCCGGCCCTTTGTCTGTCCCCGGCGACCTCCTCCGCAGATCCGGCCAGGGTCAGCCAAATTTGGCATCAAAGTTGCTCCAATCTATCCTCATGCGGGTTCGCGCGTAGGGCGGGGTGGTACCCATGGGCGGGCGGTTGAAGCTGGATGAGGTACGCTGCGACGTTCAGGACGGCCGGATCCGGGCCCGGGTTCAGCTGAGCAAGGGCGGGTTGACGCACATCGGGCTGGCCGCGGGGACGCTCCCCGAGGCGACCTGCGAGCGGGTCGCCGCCCAGGCCACGGTCAGTGCCGTCCGCCAGTTCGCGGTCTTCGCCGGCGCCGACCAGACCGTGGTGCTGCACGATCTCGATGTCATCTCATCGCCGGCCGCCAACACCATCCTGGTCTCCCTGAAGACGGGGCAGGGCGACGACAGCCGGTTCCTCTCGGGTTCGGCGCCGGTGCGGGACGGGGCGCAGGTCGCCGCGGCGCGGGCGGTGCTGGACGGGCTGAACCGCCAGGTGGAAGGCCTGCTGAACTGACCGGGGCTACTTCGTCTCTTCCGTCCGCTCGGTGACGAGGGTCATCACGCCGTCGATCGGCATGTACGTCCGCACGATCCGCACCCGCACGCCCTCGTCCTCGACGAGCAGCGCGTCGGTCCGCAGGACCACGACGTCGTCCTGGACGCTCTCCGTCCGCGTCAGCTGCGACTCGCCGGTGGCGAAGACCACCCGCTGCCGCAACCCGGTGAACGGCGGCGTCCTTTCCACCACGGCCACGACGGCTTCGGAGGGTCGACGGGCCGGCGCGGCGGCCTCGGGCGTGGCGGCGGCCGGCTTGGCCGCCTTCGGCAGCACGCCGGTCACGGGGTCGGCCCCGGCCAGGATGCGCCGGACGTAGGAGCGGGACTTCGGGGGGATGCCCCTGTAGCGGGCGACCTTCGTCGGCCCCGAGTGGTACGCGGCCAGGGCGAGGTCCCAGCGCTTGAAGCGATTGTACATCTGGCGGAGGTAGCGCATCCCGCCTTCGATATTCTGCTTCGTATCGTAGATGTTGACGCGCAGCCCGCGCGCGGTGCGGGGGCGCAGCTGCATGATGCCCCGGGCTCCCCGCCGGCTGACAGCGTTCTGCCGCCAGCCTGACTCGATGGAGACCAGGTTGTGGGCGATGTGCTGGGGGATGCCGTACTTCGCCGCGTACAACTCGACCAGCTCTCTGACGATGGAAAGCGGCAGCGGCCGCGGACGGGGCGCCGCGTGCGCCCACGACGCCGCGGGTGCCGCCAGCATCGCCGCGATGGCCAGTGCACACACCACGGCACGGCTCAAGTTCCGCACGGAGTCAACGCCTCGCGAGGGAAGATACGAACACCCGAAAGGTGTTCGTCCAGCATCCCTATCCTGCCCTGCCGCGGAGCGTATCAGACCCCGTTTTCAGGTCAGCTTCGAGCGCCGCACCCCGGCCGGGAACTCGGCCATCGCCTCGATCAAGGCCTGCAAGTTCACCCGGATCGCCGGCCGCAGGACCGCCCTCGGCTGCGCCGCGACGAGGACGCCGAGCGACCCGGGCAGCGGCGCCCCCAGGATCCTGCGCACGTACCGGCGGGTCCACGGCGGGACGCCCCCGTAGCGCGCCACGCGTCCCGGTCCGGTGTTGTACGCGGCCAGGGCGAGCTCCCACCGGTTGAAGCGCTGGTGCATCCGGGCGAGGTAGCGCAGGCCGCCTTCAATATTCTGCCGCGAGTCATACGGGTTGACACGGAGCTCGCTCGCGGTGCGGGGCATCAGCTGGGTCAGCCCCAGGGCTCCGACCGGGCTCACCGCGTGCTGGCGCCAGGCCGACTCGACGGTGACGAGATTCCGCGCCACGGACAGCGGGATCCTGTACAGACGCGCGTAGTGGTCGACGAGCCGCCGCGCTTCCGCGGTGGACAGCACGACGCGGCCGCGGGACGGCAGCGCCGCCTGCCGCCGCGCCTGCGCCATCACCGCCGCCGTGTCACTCGCCCCGAGCGACACCGCCGCCGACAGCAGTACCCCGATCGACACGCCTCGCCACGACATGTGCAGCAACACCCCGTGTATGCGGTTGTACGGGTGGAAGGCGTGGGCGCATCGAGCCGGGGCGCGCTGCCGCGCGATCCCGGCGTGCTACTGCCCTGCTTCACGTTGTCGTATCGCCTGGTGTGTTGTTCGCCTACCCCGCCGAATAGCACGACGATCGTAGCGAACAATCGGTTCACAAGTCAACACGGGAAATTCTGTTCGCATCGGGCGGAGACAGTAGAGCGGGCCCTGCGCGTCGAATGCCGCGTGATGGGATGCGCGTCACGCCGTGGGGAGCGGTCCGGACGGTCACCGGCTCGATGCATCTCGTCGAGGCCGCCGGCCTGCAGCTGCTGCTGGACTGTGGGTTGTTCCAGGGACGCCGCGCCGAGTCGTATGAGCGCAACAGAGGCTTCCCCTTCCCCGCGCCGGGCATCGATGCGGTGCTCCTCTCGCACGCCCACCTCGATCACTGCGGGAATCTGCCGACGCTGGTCCGCGCCGGGTTCGAGGGTCCGATCTACTGCACGCCCGCGACGGCGGACCTCGCCGCGCTGGTGCTGCGCGACAGCGCCAAGGTCCAGCAGCAGGACGCGCGGTACGCGAACAAGATCCGCGCGCGCACCGGCCAGAGCCCGGTGGTTCCGCTGTACGACGACGACGACGCGGAGCGGGCGATCCGGCGCTTCACGCCCGTGCCCTACGGCCGGCCGCTGCCGCTGGGGCGGGCGCGCCTGACCTACCTCGACGCGGGCCACATCCTGGGCTCCGCGGTCACTGTGCTCGAGGCGGAGGGGCGCACGCTCGTCTTCTCCGGCGATCTGGGACGGCCGGGCGCGCCGATCGTGCATGACGCGCAGATCCCGCCGGCGGCGGATCTGCTCCTCATCGAGACGACCTACGGCGACCGCCGGCACGAGCCGCGCGCGGCGGCGGAGGAGCATCTCGCCGCCGCGGTGCGCGATGCCGTGGGCCGGGGCGGCAAGGTGCTGGTCCCGGCGCTGGCCGTGGGGCGCACGCAGGACGTGGCCTACATCCTCCGGGAGCTGATGGGCTCGAAGCGCATCCCGGCGGTGCCTGTGTTCATCGACAGCCCGATGGCCAACGACGTCACCGACATCTACCGCGCGCATCCGGACGGCTTCGACGCCGCGATGCGCGATCGCCTCGAGCGGAATCCGGATCCCTTCGGCTTCAAGGGCCTGCACTACGTGCGCGAGGTCGAGGACTCGCAGGCCCTCAACCAGCTGCACGATCCCTTCGTGGTCATCGCCACGTCGGGGATGGTCGAGTCCGGACGCATCCTGCACCACCTGCACCAGCACATCGGCGATCCGCAGTCGCTGCTGCTCATCGTCTCCTTCCAGGCGGCGAACACGCTGGGCCGGCGGCTCGCCGACGGGGACTCGCCGGTGAACATCTTCGGAGAGCCCTACGAGGTGCGCCTGGAGATCGTCGTGCTGGACGCCTTCAGCGCGCACGCCGACCGCGATGAGCTGCTCCGCTGGGTGGCCCGGATCCCCAGGGTCGGGCAGGTCATCTGCGTGCATGGCGAGGAACAACAGTCCATGGCCTTCGCGCAGCACCTGCGGGAGGCGGGGAAGGCCGCCCGCATCCCATCGCGCGGGGAGCCGATCACGGTGTAGCGATGGGCGACTGGGCGACGTTTCCCGCGAAGAAGCTGCCGCCGAAGGTCGAGGCCCTCGCCGCGCGTGTGGAGGGCGACCGGGGGCATGTCCTCGGGATCTTTCAGGATCCCGTCGGCGATCACTGGCAGATCGTCGCGCTGCTGCCGCTCGAGCGCGTGGAGCCCACCCCCTATCAGCGCGACCTGTCCAAGACGCACGCCAAGCGATTGCAGGAAGTGATCAAGAAGCTCGACCGCTTCGTCGATCCCATCGTCGCCGTCTCGCCGGAGCCCGGGCGCTACTGGACCCCCAACGGCCACCACCGGCTGGCCGCCCTGCGGGCCCTGAAGGGGGCGTTCGTGCCGGCCATCCTCATCCCCGACACCGAGGTGGCCTATCAGATCCTGGCCCTCAACACGGAGAAGGCCCACAACCTGAAAGAGAAGTCGCTGGAGGTCATCCGGATGTACCGCGCGCTCGCCGCGGAGGCGCCGCGCGACGGCGAGGACGACTACGCGTTCCAGTTCGAGTCCCCCCACTTCATCACGCTCGGCCTCCTCTACGAGGAGAACAAGCGGTTCGCGGGCGGGGCGTTCGCGCCGATGCTCAAGCGCGTGGACCGGTTCCTCAAGACGTCGCTGCCCAAGGGGCTGGCGGAGCGGCAGCACCGCGCCGCGCTGGTGCGCGAGGCCGACGAGCTGCTGAGCGGCGTCGTGGACCGCCTGAAGAAGCGCGGCCTGCGGCATCCCTACGTGAAGAACTTCGTCCTGGCCCGGGCCACGCCGCTGACCCGAGCCCGCAAGACGCTGCCCTCCTTCGAGGTCACCTTCCGCAGGCTCGCCGAAAACCTGCGCGCCTTCGACACCGGCGCGGTCCGCTACGAGGACATCGCCCGCTCTGCCCTGATGGCCGGTCCCCCGGGCTAACCGGTCCCCCATGGCCGCGCGTCTCGCCTTTGGCGTTGTGCTGCTGGCGCTGATCGCTCCAGGGGCCGCGGCCCATGAGAAGTGGTTCGTCGACGCCGACGCATACCCGCTGCAGGCGGACGGGGCCGGGCTCCGGCGCGTCGTCCTGGCTCTGGCCCTTGCGCTGCTCCTGGTCGGCGCCGCTGCGCTCGCGGACCGGATCTGGCGCGGCCGCGCGCGCCCGGTGACGCCTGAGTCGCTGGCCGCCTCGAAGGCGGACCTCGACCGCCTGCTCAGCTGGATCCCGGTCATCCTCGGGGTTCACGCGGCGGTCCCACTGGTCGCCGCCGGAGCGCAGCGCTACCTCCTCGCCCCCAATCTGGAGCTGGCCTGGTCCTTCGGCGGCGCCGCCATTGGGCTGGCGGAGATCGTCATCGCCCTGGCCTTCCTCTACGGCATGCTCACCCGGGCGGCGGCCGTCCTGCTCGCGGTGCTCTTCGTCGTGGGTGCGGTCATCTTCGGGCCGGTGGAGCTGGCCGAGCAGCTGCACTTCCTGGGCATCGCGTTCTTCCTCGCGATCGTCGGCCGCGGCCGGTACTCCTTCGACCGCGTGCTGATCGTTCCCCGGCCGGGCGTCCGCCGCCTGATCCCGGCTGCGATCCCCGCCCTGCGCATCCTCACAGGCCTCTCCATCGCGTGGGTCGGGATCACGGAGAAGCTGCTGAACATCCCGATGGGCGCGGCCTTCCTCACGCGCTATCCGGTCAACGTGCTGCGGGGCTTCGGCGTGGCGGACGAGGCCTTCGTCGTGCTGGCGGGGGTCATCGAGGTGGCGATCGGACTGCTCATCGCCTCGGGTCAGCTCATGCGCCTCGTCATCGCGGCCGCCTGGGTCCCCTTCAACCTCACCCTGCCCCTGCTCGGCTGGAAAGAGCTGACCGGGCACCTGCCAATCTACGGCATCATGGCTGTCCTGCTGCTATGGGGGAACGCCCGGGACGTCCGGGGATACGTCGAGCAGATGGTCCGGGATTGAGCCACGTCTCGAAGTCGCGCCCGAGCAGGGCGAGCAGCAGCGTGAGGCCGGCGATCGACAGCGCCGGCGGCAGCGCCCACCACAGCCACGTGTTCCCCACGAACAGCAGCGGATAGGTGAACGCGCCCTGCAGGACCGTCCCCCAGCTCACCTGCGCCGGATCGCTCAACCCCATCAGGGCCAGCGTGGCCTCCATCAGGATCGCCCACCGGATCGTCAGCAGGAACTTCGTCCAGAGGACCGGGAGGATCTCGGGGAGGACGCAGGTGCGCACGATCCGCGGCGTGGAGGCCCCCGCGGCCCGCGCCGCCTCGACGTACTCTCGACGAGTCACGCCCTGGACCTGCGCCCGGACGACGCGCGCGTATGCCGGCCATCCGACGAGCGCGAGCACGGCGACCACCGCAGTCCATCGGGGTCCCACCAGGGAGACCACCAGGATGACCAGGGGCAGGTGGGGGATGGCGAGGAGGCCGTCGATCACCGCCAGGACGGGGCCGCGCGAGGCGCCGCCCATTGCCGCCAGCATCCCGGCCGTCCCCGACAGGACGGTGGAGATCACGGCCACCGCCACCCCGATACTCAGCGAGGTCCGGGCCCCGTACAGCCACTGGCTCAGCAGGTCCCGCCCGAGGGCGTCGGTGCCGAGCCGGTGCAGCGCACCCGGCGCCCCGGCCGGCGGACCGACGGGCGCGAGCGGATCAAATGGCGCCAGGAGACCGGGAAAAGCGAGCACGACCGCAAGGAGCACCCCGGCTCCGAGGCCGGTCGCGGCCGCCCATCGGCGGGCCGGACGGGAGCGAAGCGCGGGGGCGGCCGCCGCGACCCTCATGCCGCCTCCTCCCGCAGCCTGGGATCCAGGACCGCGGCCAGGAGATCGAGGACGAGCGTCATCGCGATAACCGCGGCGCTGCCCACGAGGAAGACGCCCTGCATGACCGGGTAGTCGCGGCGCGCGATCGCCTCGAACAACAGCAGCCCCATCCCCGGATAGGCGAAGATGCGCTCCACGACCGCCGCCCCCGAGACGGCGAAGGCCACGCGCAGGCCCAGCATCGTGAGCATGGCCGGCATCGCGTTCCGCCAGGCGTGCCACAGGACGCGCCCCTCCCCCAGTCCCTTCCCCCGGGCCACCGTCAGGTAGGGCGCGGACACCACGGGGGCCAGGACGCTGCGCGACAGCAGCAGGAACGCCGGCAGCAGCGCGGCGACCAGGGTGAGCGACGGCAGCGCGGCGTGCCGGAGGAGGTCCGCGGCCTGCAGCCAGACGGGCGCGGTGCGGTCGAGGAAGGGCGTCGAAGCGCCGAAGGCGGGGAGCCACCGCAGCTTCGTGCCGAGCAGCACGATCAGGAGCAGGGCGACGAGCGCCTCGGGCAGGGCGCCGAGCGCGACGAGCACGGGGGCGGCCAGCCGTGCGGCGGCGCCGCGCGGCCGCCACAGTGACGCCGTGCCGAGCCAGCCGCCCAGGGCGACCGACAGCGCGAGGGCGAGGCCCATCAGCCACAGCGTCCGGGGCAGCCGGTCGGCGAGCAGATCGCCGACCGGACGGTGGGAGGCGATGGAGCGGCCGAAGTCGCCGCGGGCCAGGGCTCCGAGGTAACGGGTGAACTGCTCGCCGGTCGGCCGGTCGAGATCGTAGATCGCGCGGATCTCGGCGGCGGCCCCGGCAGGCAGCACGACGCTCTCCGCCCCACCGCCCGACAGGGGCGTGCCCGGGAGCAGGCGCGGAAGGATGAAGTTCACAGCGACGATCACCCCGAGCAGCGCTGCGGCGCGCCCGATCCGGCGCACGGCGGTCCTCATCGCGGCGGCAGGAACGCCAGCTTGTTCTCCAAGAGCGGAAGGCCGTTCAGCAGCCCGCCGGCTGTGGCGATCGGCGTGAGCTTCCGGCCGTCGTATACCCAGAAGAACCGGCGGTAGTAGAGCGGCAGCGTGGGCAGCTCGCGGCTGAGCAGCACCTGCATCCGTTCCACGTAGCGCCGGCGCGCCTCCGGATCCAGGGCCGCCAGCTGCAGCCGCGCCAGGCGGAGGTACTCGGGCGAGCGCATCCGGCTGCCGGCGGCGTACTGGTTCGCTTCGGCGCCGGTGAACCAGGTGCGCAGGTAGTCCGGGTCGCCGCCGCTGCCGATGTGTGCGGTGAACAGCATCTGGAACCGCCCCTCCGCGGCCAGCGCCGCACGCGTGGCAGGATCCACCGTCCGCAGCCGGACCTCGACGCCCGCCTCCCGCAGCATCTGCTGCACGAGCTGTGCGTCGGGCACCGGGCTGGAGACGAGCTCCACCGAGAGGCGCGCCCCGCGGCGGTCCTCCAGCCACCCGTCCCCGTCGCGGTCCTCGTAGCCGGCGGCCGCCAGCAGCGCGCGGGCCCGGGACGGATCGTAAGCGTACTGCGCGGCGCCGGCGCTGTGCCACGGATCCGTCGGCGGCACGACCCCCGCGCTGCCCTGCGGCGCCGGGCCTCTGGTGACGACGGAAGCGATGCGCTCGCGGTTGAGGGCGTGAGCCACCGCCTGGCGGAACGGCCGGAGACTCGTCGGCGGCCGGTCGAGGTTGAAGATCAGCCGCGCCACGGACAACGGCTCGGTCTCCAGGACCCGCAGGTACGGATGACCGGCGAAGACATCCGGCACGTCGTAGGTCGTGGCCGCGCCCGCATCCACCTGCCCGCTCTGCAGGGCCAGCACGACGCGTTCCGCGGGGATGAGGAGGTAGTGGATCTCCGCCGGACGGGGCCGGCCGCGGAAGTAGCCGTCGAATGCTCCGAAGCGGTACAGTCCGCTCCCGGGACGGTAGTCGAGCAGGCGGTACGGGCCCGATCCCACGGCCATGCGCAGGGCCTGCTCCCGCTCGGGGTGCGCCACGCCGTCCCAGACGTGCGCGGGGATGATCGGGACGACGCCGGCGACGTTTTCGAGGAAGGGGGCATGCGGCGCGGTGAGGCGGATCACGACGGTCCGCCGGTCGCGCACCTCCACGGAGGCGACCATGGAGGTATCGACCCAGCGGAACGGATGCCGACGATAGTAGTCGAAGGTGAACTTGACGTCGCGCGCGGTGAGCGGCCGGCCGTCGTGCCAGCGGACATCAGGAGGAAGCGTGAAGACGTAGGCGGTGCCGTCCGCTCCGGCGCGCCAGCCCTCGGCGAGCCAGGGGATGACGCCGCGCTCGTCCTTCCAGACCAGCGTGTCGTACAGCAGGCTGAGACGGGCGATGCCGCCCGGGCCGAGGGTGGAGAAGGCGAAGGGGGTCGGAAATCCGCCGTCGGCCCACCAGGCCACCCGGAAGATCGAGGGCTGCCCCGCGGCCGGCAGCCCGGTCAGGGCAACCAGGAGGATGAGGGCCGCGGCGGCGCGCGCCATCCCTACCCTTCCGTCGCCGCTCTCCGCCTCATGGCATTGGCCAGGCGGAGATGGTGCCTCGTCAGGTGCTCGAGATGGCGGCGTTGGGGCGTGGAGAGCGCGTAGCACGCGCACCCCCAGTGCACGGCGACGACCCCTCCGACCGGCACGTCCCCGAGCAGCGTCTTCCCATCGAACCGCCGGAAGACGCTCCGCGGCGCCGGCGGACCGAGGACGAGATCATCGCCCTGCAGCTGCAGGCTCGAACGCTCGACGAGCAGGGTGTCTCCCTGGTCGGCGGCGACCCGGGCCCAGGAGATGCGGCATTCGTCCATCGTTGCGATGCTGTGGACGGCCTCGAGCCGGCCGGCCCGGAGGGGCACGCTGAGGACGTGGAAGTTGTGGTGCGGGCGCGCGCCCGCGGGAACCTGTCCCACCACCTGCTCGAGGAGCCGGCGGGGGAAGCGGCGCTCGAAGCGTTCCGCGAGGTGGCGGGCGAAGTCGGCCATCTCCACCGTCGCCAGAAGGTCGTTGCCGATCCAGTACGCCTCGACCACACGCACGTCGAGGGGATCGGGGATGCCGTTGGCCGAGGCGATGAACGTATAGTACGGGAAGGCGCCGGCGAAGCGGGACAGGATCCGCTCGAGCCCGCGGTCGCTGGTGTTGTCGGCCACGTAGTCGAGCATCGCCCGGTTCTCCTCCGGGCCGCAGTAGCCCAGCCGGTTGGGCATGAAGGAGAAGCGCGCGGCCAGCAGCGCCCCGGCGCGGCTCACCGATCTTCCTCCACGGCCGCCGCCAGGTCCGCCTCGTACGCGGCGCTCATCTCCTCCAGCAGATCCAGCGTCTGGCGGGCCTCGGCTTCGTCGAGCTTCGCCACCGCGAACCCCACCTGGACGAGCACCCAGTCGCCGGGCGCCACGTCGTCGAGCAGGACGGTGTTCACGATCCGCGGCGTGCCGGAGACCTCGACGCGCGCGAGGCGGGCCGCCGCATCGGTGATCTCCGTTACCTTCCCCGGGATGGCCAGGCACATCGTGACCACGTCCCTCCTACATCAATCCTACTGCTTTGCCGGTCCCCCCCGGTCACGCCGGGAGGACGATCAGCGCATCGACACCCCCGGCGAAGGCCGTCCTGGGCCAGGGGATGTCGAGGATCTGCCAGGTCGCGCCGCCGTCGCCGGAGCGGAAGACGCCGTGGTTGTTGGCGGAGTACATCGCTCCCGGCTCGCCAGGATGGGCGGCGAGACGGCCCGCGACCGTGCCCCTGCCGTCGGGGAGTCCCTGCATCGCGGGGATGAAAGGGCCGCCTCCGGACTTCCGGTACACGTACGCTTCCGCGTTCTCCGGCTGATACGCGACCCAGGGACCCGGTGCGGCGGAGACGACCACGACCTCGGGATCCGCCGGATCCACGGCGACACCGACGAGGTAGCGATGGCGCAGTCCGTCGACGAGACGGGTCCAGGACCGGCCCGCGTCGCGGCTTTCGAAGTATCCGTCACCGGCGGCCGAATACACGCGTCCCGGAGCCAGGGGGTGGGTGGCGGCGGTGTGCGTGTCGATCGGTCCTCCGCGCACGCGGTCGACCCACGAGCGGCCGCCGTCTTCCGTACGCACGAGAGCCCCGGCTTCGATGGCCACGAAGACGCGACCTGCCGCGCCGGGATCGGCCTGGATCCAGCGCACGTGGTGGGTATCCGGCCGCGGAGGAAAGCTCCAGGAAGACGCCGAGGGAAGCGAGCGCAGCCCGGTCAGCTCCCGCCACGTTCCTCCCGCGTCGTCAGAACGGTAGACGGCGCTTGGCTCCGTGCCGGCGTAGACGACGTCCTGTTCGGTCGAACTCGCGGCCACGGCGGTGACGACGGCCTGCGCGATCGACGTTCCGACGCGCGTCCAGGTACGTCCGCCGTCCTCGCTGCGCCACAAGCCGTTCCCCATCGTGCCCGCGTAGATCCGGCGGAGATCCATGGGATCGGCGGCGAGCGACTCCGGCGAGGCCCCTCGCAGATGGTGCTCGACGGTCCACCGTGCGCCGCGCCGGGCGATCAGCAGGTCGCGGCCGGCGGCGATGACCAGGGTGGTCATGGACGGTTGAGGGGCGATGTGCACGCCACAGAGGAGGGTTTCCCTACGCGCTGGTCGGAATCCCCGGGGGTGAGAAGGGAGGCCGGGCGATGAACCTCACCACCCGCATGATCCGCGCGGCGCGGCTCGACGCGACCCTTTACGAAGAGGTGGAAGGTGACGCGGCCCTGACGGGTCAGGCCCTCGCCGTCGTGCTGCTCGCCTCGCTCGCCGCGGGGATCGGCGCCCTGCCGCGGGGCGTCAACACCTTCGTTGCGGTCGCCGTGGCGGCGGTGATCAGCTGGTACCTCTGGGCCTTTCTCAGCTACCTGATCGGCACACGCCTCCTGCCGGACGCGCGGACGCACGCGGATATGGGGCAGCTGCTCCGCTCGATCGGATTCTCCAGCGCCCCGGGCGTCATCCGCGCCGCGGGCGCCATCCCGGGCCTCGGGCCCCTGGCCTTCGCCGTCGGGAACCTCTGGATGCTGGTCGCGATGGTCGTCGCCGTCCGGCAGGCCCTGGACTACCGCTCGATCTGGCGGGCCCTCGGCGTCGTCGCGATCGGCTGGGTCATCTACTCCGCGATCCTCTGGCTGATGATGGGCGGAGTGCGGCCCTGACCTGACGGCCGGCCATCGCAGGGGATTCGATGCGGCCGCCCCGAAATTCCATAGCAGTCCGACGGCTGAATCAGCACTCCGGGAGGTGTGAACGGTGAGAGTCGTCGTCGCGATGGCTGTTACGGTCGTGATGCTGCTGTCCATGACCGGCACCGGGGCGGGCCAGCAGGGCGTGACGATCACATACTGGCAGTACTTCTTCGAGAGCAAGATCAAGCTGGTCGACCAGCTCATCCAGGAGTTCCAGGCTCAGAACCCCGGCATCCGCGTCGTCCACGAGAACTTCCCGTACGACGCCTACAACCAGAAGGTGGCGAGCGCGGTCCCGGCGGGCCAGGGACCGGACGTCATCAATCTCTTCTACGGCTGGGTCCCGCTCTACGTGGACAGCGGCTACCTGCAGCCGCTGCCGGCCGACGCGTTCCCGGCCACGGCGATCGAGCGTGACTTCGTGCCCATGATCAAGAACTCGAAGTTCGACGGGAAGTACTGGGCGCTGCCCACCGCGGTGCGCAGCCTGGCCCTCTTCTACAACATCGACCTCCTGCGCGCGGCCGGCTACACCCGCCCGCCGGCGACCTGGGAGGAGTTCGCGATGATGGCGGAGCGGACGACGGTCCGCGACGCCTCGGGCCGCATCACCACCGAAGGCTTCGGCGTGGCACCGGCCGGCCAGGATCATCACCTCATCCGCGAGGTGCTCTTCCGCCAGTGGGGCGTGGCGCCCTACAGCGCGGACGGCAAGCGGGTCACCTACGCCACGGCCAAGGGCGCGGAAGCGCTGAAATGGTACACGGATCTGATCACGCAGCGCAAGGCCGGTGTGATCGATTTCTTCCCGGGCGGCAACGGCTATCGCGACGCCTTCATGGCGGGGCGCGCCGCGATGATCGTCGACGGGTCGTTCGCCATCGCCTCGATCCGCAGCCGGACCAAGGCGGGCTGGGGCGTGACGGTGCTCCCGCGCGTCTCCGCCGGCGGCGAAGCCTCCAACTTCGGCTCCTACTGGGTGCACGGCCTCACCACGCGGGCGCAGGGCGCGCGCCGCGACGCCGCGATCAAGTTCCTCAGGTTTCTGACGTCCGAGGACGTGCAGCGCCGCTGGCTGCAGCAGGTCGGCGAGCTGCCCGCCAGCCGGCGGCTCCTCAATGACGCCAGCCTGACCGCCGATCCGATCATCGGGCCGTTCATCCAGGGACTCGCCTCGGCGCGGGCGACGTTCTTCATCGATGAGACCGCACAGCGCCAGGTCATCGTGGACGCCGTGAACGAGGTCGTGGTGAACAACAAGAGCCCGATGCAGGCGCTTCAGGAAGCGGCGGCCAAGGAGCAGAAGGTCCTGGACGACTTCTGGGCCAAGCGCGCGAAGAAGTAGGATCAGCGATGGCGACACAGGCGGAGCCCGCCGGGCTGGTCTGGCCGCGCCTGCGGCTGGGCACCCGGCGGGCTCTGTGGGCCTATACCTTCCTCCTGGTCCCCCTGTTCTTCTTCCTGACGATCCGCATCGCACCGGCGGTCTCGTCGCTGTACATCAGCCTGCACGAGTGGAACGTCATCTCGCCCGAGCAGCCCTACGTCGGCCTGACGAACTTCCGGACGCTGGCAGGCGACCCGCGGTTCGCGCAGGCCGCGTGGAACACGGTGCGCTACGTCCTGGCCGGCATCCCCGCCCAGATCATCCTCGGGCTGCTCGTGGCCCTGGCCCTGCAGCGGGTCAACCGCTTCCGCGGGCTCTTCCGCGCCCTCTACTTCATGCCGTTCGTCACGCCGATCGTGGCCGCGGCGTGGGTGTGGCAGTGGATGTACTCGCAGAACTTCGGGCCGCTCAACCAGATGCTGGTCGCCCTCGGCCTACCCGCCCAGCCGTTCCTGCGCAGCCCCACCCAGGCGCTTTACGCCGTGACCGCGATGGTCGTCTGGCAGTACCTCGGCTTCCAGATCGTGATCTTCCTGGCGGGGCTGGAGGCCATCCCCCGCGTCTACTACGAGGCGGCGAAGGTGGACGGGGCGTCCGGCTGGACCCTGTTCCGGAACGTCACCGTGCCGCTGCTCAATCCCACCCTGGTCTTCTCCGTCGTGTACAGCACCATCGTCTACCTGCAGCTGTTCACGCAGGTCCTGAACATGACGTTCCAGGACCAGGGCGGGCCGCTCGCAGGGACGCTGACGATGGTGCTCTACGTC
>DASUAK010000060.1:0-8113 GCA_035763845.1 bacterium
AGAGATGGCAGAGCGTGGAGAGTTCATTGCCGGGATGCTGGCAGGCGCCCTGGTCGGGATCGGCGTGGGCATGCTGCTGGCGCCGAAGTCCGGGCAGGAAACGAGGCAGCGCATCCGCATGCGGGCGGACGAGATGGGTGACCGGATCCGCGGCGGGGCGGTGGACGTGAGCGGCCGGGTCGGCGATTCGGTCCGGGAGCGGGCCGGCGACATCGCCCGCCGCGGGCGCGGCGTGTACGAGGAAGGTTCCAGGCGGCTGCGGGATGTCTATGACCGCGGCCGGGAGCGGATCCAGGGCGAATCGCCCGCGAGGGTCGACGAGACGGAGCAGACCTAGAAGAGCGTTTCGGCGCACGTTCTGCTGCCCGGAGGGAGGCTCTTCCGGGCAGCTTTTTCCAGGCCTATATTGACAATCTTCGATATAGTGGTATCCTTGGGCCAGCCATCATGTTGATCCCGATCGCGACCCGCAGCTGCTGTGACGACGCCTGCATGGCGACCGTGGCCGGCACCACGTTCGACGAGCGGGCCGTGGCCCGCGCCGCCGGTATTCTGAGCGCGCTGGGGGACGAGACGCGCCTGAAGATGGTGATGCTGCTGGCCCGCCACGAGGCGCTGTGCGTCTGTGAGCTCCAGCAGGCCTTCGACCTCGGCCAGCCGACGATCTCCCATCACCTGAAGATCCTGCGAGAGGCGGGCCTGGTGGACGTCACCCGCCGGGGGACGTGGGCCTACTACGCGCTCCGCCGCGACGTGCTCACAACGTTCATCCGCGAGTCGGCGATCTCAAAGGCCGCGACCGCCGGGGCGGGGCGATGATCCGGCTCAGGGCGGCGGAGCGCCCCGATCTGCCGGCGATCGAGCGCCTGCTGACCGCGAACGACCTGCCGACGGCGGGGGTGAGGGACCATCTCGCCGGATTTCTCGTCGCCGAGGCGGAGGGGCAGATCGTGGGCGCGGCCGGCCTGGAAGTCTACGGGCGGGCGGCGCTGCTGCGCTCCGTCGTGGTGGACGGCGGCTACCGCGGCCGCGGGCTGGCCGGCCGGTTCGTTCGCGCCCTGTTGGGGAGTGCGTCGGAGCGAGGCCTCGACCGCGTCTTCCTCCTCACCACCGGCGCGGCGGGCTACTTCCGCCGGCACGGCTTCGATGCCATCCCCCGCGCCGAGCTGCCGGCCAGCCTGTCCGCATCCAAGGAGCTGCAGGACGGATTGTGTGATACCGCGCAGGCCATGACGCTCCGTCTGCCGCACCCATCTCAAGGAGGACACCGATGATCCGCCCCGATGAGATCAAGATGCACGTGCGCCAGTACTACGGCGCTCGCGCGGCCGGAGGGAGCTGCTGCGGCGATGACGCGACGGCGGACGGCTGCTGCGGGAGCGACGCGGCGGAGGCGCTCGAAGGCGTGACCGGGCCGTCGCTGGGATGCGGCAGCCCGCTGGAGCATGCACGTGTGCGGGCCGGAGAGACGGTGGTCGATCTGGGCTCGGGTGCGGGCCGCGAGACGATCCTGGCCGCCAGGCAGGCGGGGGATGCCGGCCGGGCCATCGGGGTGGACATGACCCCCGAAATGATCGCCAGGGCCCGGGAGAACGCGGTGCGCAGCCGCACGCCGAACGCAGAGTTCGTGCTGGGCGAGATCGAGAGCATGCCGCTGCCCGACGGCAGCGCGGACGTGGTGATCAGCAACTGCGTGATCAACCTGCTGCCGGACAAGTCCGCGGCCTTCCGGGAAGCCTATCGCATCCTCAAGCCGGGCGGCCGGCTGGTGCTTTCCGACATGGTCAGCAATGGGCCCCTCCCGGCTGCGATCCGGCAGATGGCCGAGGCGTGGGCGGGGTGCATCGCCGGCGCTGAGGACGTGGCCGCGTACCTGCAGCAGATCCGCGACGCCGGCTTTGTCGCCGTCGAGATGCTCGAGTCCAGCTCTGGACCGCGCGGCCCGGTCTTCAGCGCGACGATCCGCGCGCAGCGGCCGGCCGCCTAGCGCTCGTCCGGGGCGAACTCCTCGGCCATCTCCCGCGCCCGGTGCGCGGCGCGGCCGATCGCCTCGTGGACCGCGGCGGCGAAGCCGCCGTCCTCGAGCGCGCGCAGCGCGGCCATCGTGGTGCCGCCCGGCGAGGTGACCCGTTCGCGCAGGGTGCCCGGATCCTCGGTCGAGGTGGAGAGCATCCGCGCGGCGCCGACCAGCGTCTGTACCGCCAGGCGCTTGGCCAGGGGCGCCTCCAGCCCGTGGCTCATCGCCGCCTGGATCATCGCCTCGATGAGGCGGTAGACATAGGCCGGGCCGCTGCCGGACAGGCCGGTCACCACGTCGAGCAGCTCCTCGTCGACCGCGATCACGTCTCCGACTGCGCGGAAGATCGCTTCCGCCGCATCGAGGTGCCCGTTGGCGGCGCCCCGGCCGGCGGCGATCGCCGTGGCCGATTCCTGCACCGCGGCGGAAGTGTTCGGCATGGCGCGGATGACCGCGACACCCGGCAGCGCACTCTCGATCGTGCGCAGCGGGATACCGGCGGCCACCGAGATCACCAGCTGGTCGTCCCGGACGAGGGGCGCCAGCTCGTCGAGCACGGCGTTCATGTCCTTGGGCTTCACGGCCAGCACGAGCACGTCCGAGACGGCCGCGAGCTGTGCTTTGCTGCGCGTCACGGGGATCCCGTACCGGCTGCGCAGCCCCTGCAGCCGTTCGTCGCTGCTGCGGTTGGTGGCCCAGATCTCTCCCGGCGCGGCCACCTGCCTGCCGAGCAGGCCGCCCACGAGCGCGGCGGCCATGTTCCCCGCGCCCACGAAGCCGATCACCCCGGTGCTGCCCACGACGGTCACCCCCACGAAACGAAAAGGCCCCTCGCCGCAAGGGCGGAAGGGGCTTCCGCGGTACCACCTTGATTCAGCCCGGGACTTCAGGCTGCGCTCTGGGCCCTGTATCGGTGGGCTCCGGCCGCTCCTCGCGGCCCGCTCAGGGGTGGGTTCGGAGGCTTTCTGCGGCGCCGCCTTGCACCCGGTGGGCGGCGCTCTCTCGCGCAGGATCTCCTCCTACGTTCCCCGTCACAGCGGTGTTGCCCGCTACTGTAGCACTCCCGGGCTGCCGGCGCAAGGGCCTCCGGGCTGCAGGATGCGCGGCTGCCGGGCGAGGAACCTTGATGGCGCGATGAAGCGTCCGCTCGGTGATCTCATCCGCGCGCCGATCGTCCTGGCGCCGATGGCCGGCGGGCCGGGCACGCCGCGTTTGGCCGCCGCGGTGGCCGAGGCGGGGGGACTGCCCTTCCTGGCTGGGGGATACAAGTCGCCGGCGGCGGTGCGCTCCGAGATCGAAGAGCTGCGCGCTCTGACCGGCGCGCCCTTCGGCGTCAACGTGTTCGTGCCGCAGCCGCCCGAGGCGCCGGCGGCCGATCTCGAGGCGTATCGCGAGCGGTTGATTCCCGAGGCGCGGCGGCTGGGCGTCGAGCTCGGCGAGCCGGCCTGGGATGATGACGCCTGGGAGGCGAAGCTCGCCCTGCTCGCCGCGGACCCCGTGCCTCTCGTGAGCTTTACCTTCGGCTGTCCTTCCGCGGACGTGATCCGGTCGCTGCAGCAGCGCAGAACGCTCGTCGCCATCACGGTGACTGCTCCGGAGGAAGCGCAGCAGGCCGCCGCCGCGGGCGCCGACGCGCTCTGCGTCCAAGGCGCGCAGGCGGGTGCGCACCAGGGATCGTTCGACAACGCGGCCCCGCGGGACGTCGGATTGCTCCCGCTGGTCGCCGCGGTGCGGCGGGCCGTCTCCCTTCCATTGATCGCCGCGGGCGGGATCATGCGGGGTGAGGACGTCGCCGCAGTCCTCGCCGCCGGCGCCTCCGCCGCGCAGCTCGGCACGGCGTTCCTCCGCTGCCCGGAGAGCGGGACGAGCGAGGCGCACCGCCGCGCCCTTGGCGACCCGCGCTTCACGGCCACCGCGGTGACGAGGGCCTTCACCGGGCGCTGGGCCCGCGGTCTCGTCAACCGCTTCATCCTCGAGCATGGTTCCTTCGCCCCGCGCGCCTATCCCCACGTCCATCACATGACGCGCGAGCTTCGCCGGGTCGCCGCCAAGCGGCTGGACCTGGACGTCCTTCATCTGTGGGCGGGGCAGGGGTTCGCCCTCGCAGAGGAGCGCCCCGCCGGCGAGATCGTCGAGCGTCTCCACAGGCAGGCCCGCGCCGTCCTCGGCCGCTTCCGGTCCTGACCCGTGGTGGGGTCTACTCGAAGAGGCGCAAAAGGACGATGCGCTCGCCGCGTCCCGCGGCGCCGATCTTCGCCACGACGGTCTTGCCGTCGGGGCCGAACTCGAAGTCGGCGAGGACCACGGCGGGCCCGCCCTCCGGGCCGTTGAAGTGTGTCAGGCGCCGCTTCCCCGAGCCGTCTGCCTGCATCACCCAGTAGTCCAGCCGCAGGTCACTCGGATCGCGCCGCACCGGGATCCCGTCGGTGCTCGCCCAGACGATGGCGCGTCCGTCCGCCGTGAAGTGCGCGTGCTCGTCCCACTCGCGGTTCTGGGTCAGCCGCGCCAGGCGGCCCGAGGCCAGCTCGTAGGTATAGATCTCCAGCGAGAAGTAGTCTCCGCCGCGCGGCGCCGCCGAGAACAGGATGGTCCTGTCGTCGGGCGAGAAGCCGTGCGTCTCGTACAGCCGGAGGTTGCCGGGCCGGAGGAGCCGCACGTTGGACAGGCGGGGACCGCTCGCGCCGAACGCGACGTCGGCCAGTCTGATGGCCCACTGACCGCCGAGCTCGCGGACCGCAGGGTCGACGATCTCGGCCCAGACCAGACGCCGGCCGTCGTGGGAGAAGAACGGATGCAGGACCCCCTCCCCGCGGGCCACCTGCGTGACCCGCCAAGCCTGCGACCCGTTCGCCGTCATGATCCAGACGTTGTTGTTGATGCCGAGGCCGGGCGTCCCCACGTAACGCTCCAGCCCACGGTCGCCCCGCTGCAGCGAGGGATCGTGGGCCTGCAGGACGAGGTATTCCCCGCCGGGATGCCAGGCCGGGTTTCCCCGGTGCGAGCGGGGAAGCGCGCGCAGGCCGCAGGTGAGGCAGCGCTCGCCGGAGCCGTCGGGTGCGATGGTGTAGATGTCGTACGTGCCCGAGGGCCCGACGCGGTCGAAGGCGATGAGGTTGCGCGACGTCGACCAGGCGACGCGGCCGCCGTTCTCCACGAGCACGCGGTACGCCGGCTCCGGAGCGGGGCCGGGCGTACCGGAGGACGCGATCAGCCCTTTGTAGGTCAGCCCCGTCTCCGTGAAGCGCATCGCGACGATCGCCTCCGCCGCCCGGCGGTTCGAGAGGGCGGCGAGGTCCGCGGGCGCGAGGCCCTTGGCCTCGTCGTAGTCCACGTACGCGTGGAAGTACTTCGTCCAGAACGGAGAGATGAAGAGCAGCCGCTCGGCGTGCGCGAACGCCGTTATCACGTCCAGGAACTTCCGGTCCAGCGGTTCCCAGAACGAGAACGCGTCCCGGCCGAAGATGCTTTCGGCGGTAAAGCCCTGCGACAGCTCCGAGGCGCCCGCCTTGTACAGCCACGCTTCGGTCATCGCCACCGCTTTGCCGGCGGCCTTCGCGATCTGCGCGATGGTGGCCGCGCGGTCGAGGTAGTCCCGGTTGACCGGATAGATGTGCAGGTCGATGAAGTCCAGGGCCGTGGCGGCGAACGCCCGCGCAAACGCTTCGTAGTCGCGCTGCCACGTCCCGGTCCCGGCGCCGACTTTGATGCCCGTGATCCCCTCCGCGCGCAGGGCGGCGAGCACGGCGTTCACGACCCGCACGCTGGCCGCGGGCGTGTCCATCGGGAGTCCGGTCTGGTCGGTCTCGGTGTCGGGCTCCATCACCACGATGAGGTAATCGGGCCGGAGCTCCCGGGCGATGGTCAGGGCGACCTGGGCCCGGCCGCGGACGTACTCGTCCACTGTGAGGCCCTTGTAGAACGTCCCCACGTCCATGCCGGTCCAGCCACCCTTGCTGAAGACCGCCTGCGTCTTGACGATGAGCTTCATCCCGCGCGATCGGACGGCGGATGCGAACGTCTTGTAGGCGGCCAGGTACGCGGCGTATTCCTCATCGCTCCTGTAGAAGGGGCGGTACAGCACCGGGAAGCTGATCTGGAAGGTGGCCGCGGACATGCCGAGTGCCTGGAACGCGTCCAGCGAGGCCTCGACACCGCGCTCGTGCCCCGGCCGGATCAATCCCGGTCCGATGTGTCCGTTCGCGGCGAGCAGCTCCCCACCGAAGAGAACGGGGGCTTTCGTGCCGTCCCACCGGGCGCCGATGGCGCGTTCGAAGCGCGCCAGCTGCCCTTCCAGCTCGGCGTAGATCCCCGCGTACTGCGCCGGCACCCCGGCGGGCGCCCCGAGGGACGGGGTTCCTGCGACCGCCACGAGCACCACCGTGACGACAAGGGCGAGACCTCGCATCATCGACTCCCGGAGGAAAAGTGAACCGAGATGGCTCCGGTCTGGGTGTTCCACGGTTCCAGCGGATGTAGACGGAGGCCGGTAAGCTGCGGTTGAGCGTCAGGACCGCGCGTCGAGCGCAGGCCGGTAGCGCGGCGCGCGGAGCGGGCAGAGCGAGCGTTACCGCTGGCAGCGCGGACAGTAGTAGGTCGTGCGTCCCGCGATGGTCTCTACCCGCAGCGGGCCGTGGCAGCGCGGGCACCGCCCATCCTGCTCGCGGGCGTCGAGGAAAGCGCCGACCGGCCGCTGGTAGCGCGAGAGCTGGCGGACGGCCCTGGAGAGGACGCGCCGGATGGTGCGATGCAGGGCCGCCACCTGGGCGGGGCGCAGCGTCGCGGTGGAGCGGGCCGGGTGAAGCCGGGCCTGCCAGAGGATCTCGTCGGCGTAGAGGTTGCCGATGCCGGCGATGAGGTCCTGGCGGAGCAGCAGCGCCTTCAGCCCGATGCGCCGGCCCCGCACCAGCTCGCGGAAGGCCGGGAGCGTGAAGGTCCGGCCCAGCGGTTCCACCCCCATCGTCGCCAGGGCCCGCAGCCCTTCCATCTGACGTGGCGTGAGGAGATCCATGTGGCCGAAGCGCCGGAGGTCGGTGAAGCGCAGCTGCTCGCCTCCGACGGCGATGACGACGCGGGTGTGCGGATGCAGCGCCGCCCGGCGGGGCGTCACCTCGAAGTCGCCGGTCATGCGGAGGTGCACCGCCAGCGTCAGATCCCGGTCGAGCCGGATGAGCAGGTACTTCCCGCGCCGCTCGACGCCGAGGACCCGGCGGCCCCGCAGCAGCCGGACGAACGTCGCAGGATCCGGATGGCGGACGGTCGAGGGGGTGAGCAGCCGCACCGCGCCCACGCGGCGGCCGCGCAGCCGCCGGCGGAGCATCCGGGCGACGGTCTCGACGTCGGGCAGCTCAGGCATAGCGCTTGGGGAGCGGCAGCCACCGCTCCCGCCCCGTGTAGATGTCGATCACCGGGCCGGTGGGATCGACACCACGGAAGGCTTTGTAGCGGGCGCGCAGCCGGCGGTACCGCGCATCGGAGCTGGGCATGGGACGGTGCGGGATGTTGATGAGGAACTTCTCGACCTTCCACATGTTCTTCCGGTTGAACCGCCAGTCGTAGTCCTTCAGATCGCGCATGTCGACCAGTTGGTAGCCGGTGAGGCGGCCGGTCATGTCTACGTACGGGTCGAAGTAGCTCCAGGCCAGGTCCCGGATCGTCCGGAAGACGGGCCGGCGCCCGTGCAGCCCGGCGTCACGGGAGCGCGATACCGCCCCCCAGCGCCCACTCCGGCGGAAGACGAAGATGACGTGGTCGAGGTTGTCCATCGACTCGAAGCTGACCAAGACCGGCGGGAACCCGTGCTGCTCCATGATGACCGCCGCGGCCAGCGCCGCTTCCAGACAGTGCGCGGTGCGGCGGCGGATCACCTCGCGGAACGAGCGGAGTGTTTCCCCGCCCCGCTCGTGGTTGTACGGCAGGCTGTTCAGGAAGCGCTGGACCTGCTCAGGGGTGCGGCAGCGCTGGATGACGGCCCGCTCCGCCGCGGTGAAGGACTCTCGCGGGGGCGGGCCCGGGCGCGAACTCACGGCCGGACCTATTCGCTAGGAAGGACGCCCTCCCTACGCGGAAGATAGAAGGCATGTCCACCCGGGAGCCGGC
>DASUAK010000061.1:0-2995 GCA_035763845.1 bacterium
CACGGTCGTCTACATCCACATCGAGTACGGGGAGCTCCAGCGCCTGCGCGCGGAGGGCCGCGGCAACCTCATCATGACCGGCCATCTCGCCGGCGACGCGCTGGGCTTCACGCCCTTCCTCGCCGAGCTGCGCCGGCGCGGTCTCGAGGTCGCCACCTTCAGCGGGGTGATCGAGCCCCGGTCGTGAGGGGGCCCGCCTCGCTGTTCCCCAGGGAGCACGGCGGCTGGGTGATGCTGTACGCCCCGCTGGTCGCCGGGGTGATCCGGGGCGGAAACCTGCGCTGGGACGTCATCGCCGTTGCCGCCGCCGTCACCGCCGCGTACTTCGCCCGTCTCCCCGCCCTCGCCATCATCAACCGCGGGACGCGGTCCGGCGCGGCCACCCGCTGGCTGGCGGTCTGCGGCATAGCCGTGGGGCTGTCCGCCCTGTGGCTGCTGTGGCACCCCAGGCGATCGGCCCTCGCCGTCATCGCTCTCACCGGCGCCGCTCTCTTCGTCGTTCACCTCGCGCTCACGATGCGCCGGGAGGAGCGAACGGCCCCGGGCGAACTGGCGGGGATCGGGGGGCTGGCTCTTTCCGCGCCGCTGGGCTACGCCGGGGCGATGGGCGGCTCGGCGGCCGAGGCCGCGGTACTGTGGGTCCTCAACTGGCTCTTCTTCGGCAGCAGCGTCTTCTACGTGAAGTGGCGGGTGCGGCGTCTCCTGGCCGAGCGCAAAGGACTCTCCAGCGCCGGGGCCTCCCGCGCCCTCATCGCCTACCACGTCGTGGGGGCCGTCGTTCTCATTGCGCTGGCCTGGAGCGCTCTCATCCCGTGGAGGGCGATCGGGGCGTTCGCGCCGCTGGGGCTGCGCTATCTGCTGCCGCTGATCGTGGGGAAGACCCCCACTCTGACGCAGGTCGGCGTCACCGAGATCGGGCTTTCCGCGGCCTTCGTGGCCATCCTCACCGCGGCGTACTAGCACTGCTACAATGAGGAGTATGGAACGGCCGGGCTGGCTGCTCAACCTGGAGGGCGAGATCACCCCCTACGCCGACGCCTGGGAGCTGCAGAAGGCGCTGGTGGGCGCCCGCCAGCGCGGCGCCGTCACCGACGGGCTGATCCTGCTCGAGCACGAGCCGGTCTTCACCATCGGCCGTTCGACGAAGGCGGAGCACCTGCTCTTCCCGCGCGAGATGCTGGCGGCGCAGGGCTTCGGGGTCTACGACATCGAGCGCGGCGGCAGCATCACCTACCACGGTCCCGGCCAGCTCGTCGGCTATCCCATCATCGACCTCCGGGCGTACAACGAAGACATCGTCGGCTACATGCGGTCGTTGGAGACGACGCTGCTGCAGACGCTCGCCGATTTCGGGATCGTGGCAGAGCGGGTCCGCGCGTATCCCGGTGCATGGGTCGGCGGGGAGAAGATCGCCGCGGTGGGGGTGGCCGTGAAGCGCAAGGTGACGATGCACGGCTTCGCCCTCAACGTCGATCCGGATCTGAGCCACTTCAGGTGGATCAACCCCTGCGGTCTCGGCCGGCCGGTGACCTCGATGACGCGCGCGCTCGGCCGGGCCGTCCCGATGCCCGACGTCCGGTCCGCCTACGTCCGCCGCTTCGAAGAGGTCTACGCGCAGCGCCTGCGCCCGGTAACCCGGCAGGCGCTGCTGGAGCAGATCGTCGCGGCCGCGGTCGGTCCGTCATGACGCGGCGCTTCGAGACCCGCGCCATCCACGAGGGCCAGAGCCCGGATCCGGCGACCGGCGCGGTCGTCCCGCCCATCTATCAGACCTCCACCTTCGCCCAGCGCGCCCCCGGCGACCACCAGGGCTACGAGTACGCGCGGACCGGCAACCCCACGCGCGCGGCCCTCGAGACGGCGATCGCGTCGCTGGAGGAGGGCGCCTACGGGCTGGCCTTCGCCTCCGGCATGGCCGCGATCACCACCGCCGCCTACCTGCTGCGTCCCGGCGACCACGTCCTGCTGCCGGACGACGTGTACGGCGGCACCTATCGGCTGTTCGTACGGGTCCTGAAGCGCTACGGGATCGAGTCGTCCTACGTGGAGATGACGGATCTGACGCGCCTCGAGGCGGCGCTGACCCCGCGGACGCGGATGGTCATGGTGGAGACTCCCACCAACCCCTACCTGAAGATCCTCGATCTCGCCCGCATCGCCGATCTCGCCCACGCCCGGGACGCGATCGTGGTGGTGGACAACACCTTCGCCTCGCCGTACTTTCAGCGGCCGCTGGTGCTGGGGGCGGACCTCGTCGTGCACTCCACCACGAAGTACCTCGGGGGCCACAGCGACGTCGTGGGCGGCGCGGCGGTGACTTCCAGCAAGGAGCTGAACGAGACGCTGAAGTTCCATCAGAACGCGGCCGGCGCGGTGCCGGGACCGTTCGATTGCTGGCTGGTGCTGCGGGGACTGAGAACGCTCGCGGTACGGATGGAGGCTCACGCGCGCAACGCGATGCGTGTGGCCGAGTTCCTCCGGAGCCAGCGCAGCGTGTCACGTGTGTTCTATCCTGGGCTCCCCGACCACCCCGGCCATGGGATCGCACGGCGGCAGATGACGGGGTTCGGCGGAATGGTGTCGTTCACGCTCAAGGGTGGAGCGTCGGCCGCGAGAAGCGTCGCCTCCGGTGTACGCGTGTTTACACTCGCCGAGAGCCTGGGCGGGGTGGAGTCGCTGCTCGACCATCCCGCGAGCATGACCCACGCCAGCCTGGCCGGCTCTCCGCTGCAGGTGGATCCCGGCCTCCTGCGCCTTTCCGTAGGAATTGAGCACGCCGACGACCTCGTTGAGGATTTGCAGCAGGCGCTCGCGGCGGCGCCCCTCTGAGGAGACTCCCATGGCCACCGTCTATATCCCGACGCCCCTCCGCCGCCTGACGCGGGGGCAGCCGAAGGCGATCGTGCAGGCGGCCACCGTCGCCGAGGCGCTCGATCGCCTCGAGCAGCAATTCCCCGGGATGCGCGCCGAGCTGTGCGACGAGTCCGGCGAGGTG
>DASUAK010000062.1:0-2547 GCA_035763845.1 bacterium
CGCCCTCGGCGCCGACGGCGTCGTGATAGGGATGGCCGATCTGGTCGCCATCGGCTGCACGCGGCTGGCCGACTGCGAGAAAGGCAGCGGCTGCCCCTTCGGCATCACGACGACCGACCCCGAGCTCTCCAAGCTCATCGAACCGCGCTGGGGCACAGGACGCATCGCCAACCTGTACCGCGCCTGGGCGGTCCAGCTGCGCGAGCTGCTGGGCGCGCTCGGCCTGCCCTCGATCGGCGCGCTGCGCGGGCGCACGGACCTGCTGATCTATCTCGAATCGCGGAACGGAGCGGCGGCATGAGGCTCAGCGACGCGGCTCTGGCCCAGCTGCTGCGCGCGCGCGAGGCGCTGCGGCCGGCGGATCTGTCCGAGCGGCTCGCCTCGCAGAGAGGGGAGGCCGAGGGGGGTTGCGGGGTAGTCGGGTTGGCCGCGACCGTTCCGGTCGTCGGCCGGCATATCCTGGTCCCCTGCAGCCAGATGCACAACCGCGGGAACGGCAAGGGCGGCGGGCTCGCCGCCGCGGGGCTCGCGCCCGAGCAGATGGGGATCGACGACGCCCGCCTGGCGAGCGACTACCTGATCCAGATCGCGCTGCTCGATCCCATGGTGCGCGGCGAGATCGCCGCGCATCACATTGAGCCGGTCTTCGAGGTTCATGCCGGCTATCGCATCGCCACCATCGACGACTACCGCGATCTTCCCGGGCTGGAGATGAAGCCCCCTGACGTCTGGCGCTACTTCGTCCGGGTCCGGGAGGATGTGCTGGACCGGTTCATCGAGGAGCACGGCCTCTCGGCGCTCCCCCGTCAGGCCGCCGAGGACGAGTTCGTATCACAATGGGTCTTCCGGTTCAACGCCCGCTTCTATGCAACCCCGCCCTCGGGGCGAACGCCCCTCGGGCAACATGCCTTCGTCCTCTCCTACGGCCGCGACATGCTGGTCCTCAAGATCGTGGGCTACGCTGAGGACGCCCTGCGCTACTACAAGATGGACGACGTGCGGGCGCACGTGTGGATCGGCCACCAGCGCTATCCGACGAAGGGCCGGGTCTGGCATCCCGGCGGGGCGCACCCCTTCGCCGCCCTGGACATCGCCCTCGTGCACAACGGCGACTTCGCGAACTACCATGCGGTGAGCGAGTACCTGGCGCAGCGCAGCCTCTACCCGCTGTTCCTGACCGACACCGAAGTCGCGGTGCTGCTCTTCGACCTGTGGAGCCGCACCTACGGCTATCCGACCGAGTACCTCATCGAGGCGATGGCGCCCACCACCGAGCGCGACTTCCTCATGCTGCCGGAGGAGCAGCGGGCGGCCTACCGCGCCATCCAGGCGGCGCACATCCACGGCTCGCCGGACGGGCCGTGGTTCTTCATCATCGCGCGCAGCCTGGCCGATCACGGATCGGCGACAGGTTGGCAGCTGATGGGGATCACCGACACCTCGATGCTGCGGCCGCAGGTGTTCGCCCTGCAGGAGGGCGAGGTCTCGGTCGGCATCATCGCCTCCGAGAAGCAGGCCATCGACGCCACGCTGGCCAGCCTCTCGCACGAGGACGCCCGCATCTGTCCCATCGCCGACCGCTACTGGAACGCGCGCGGCGGGTCCTACACCGACGGCGGCGCGTTCCTGTTCACCGTCACACGCGACGGCGCGCTGACCTGCACGAACAAGTTCGGCGACCCGGTCACGACGCCGCCGGGACAGCAGCACCACCTGCCGCTCATCCATGCTGCTCCGGCGCCGCCCCCTGCGATGCCTGCTGTACCCTCCGCGGGCGCACCATCGTCGGCAGAGGCGGGACCCCGGGCGCGCACCGCTCCCGTCCAGACGCCGACCGCGCGGGGATCGGAGAGGGCCGAGGCGATCTACGCCGAGGGCGCGCGGTTGGTCTCGTCATCCCGCTACGAAGCGCTCGAGGAGTGGCTGACCTCTGTGCGGGCGGAAGCCCGGCGCACGGAAGCCGTCCGCCCGGCGATATTGGAGGGGCTGACCCGCCTGATGGACGCCCGCCTACCCACCGGAACGAAGAAGCGGGCCTCGGTGCTGGCGCTGCTGCACCGGGCGGTCTACGGCATCCTCCGGGACGCGCCGGCGGTCAACGGGGCCGTCCTGCTGTCGCGCGTCGGGTGGAGCGACCGGGCGATGCTCACCGCCCCGCAGGCGACGGAGCAGAGGCTCGTCGTTGACGCCCGAGGCTTTCCCATGGAGGGACCGGAGAGCCTGTCGCGCTTCCTCGTCCACGCCGGGACGCTGGGATGGACCGCTTTCACCATCTTCGACGCGCACGGCCAGCGGTTCATCGGCAGCGGCTTCGGGCCGGACCGCCAGGGCATGCGCATCGACGTCTACGGCTCGCCCGGCGATTACCTCGGCTCGGGGCTCGACGGCATCGAGATCACCGTGCACGGCGACGCCCAGGACCAGGTCGGACAGATCGTCAAGTCGGGGAAGCTCGTCGTCCACGGCAGCGTCGGGCAGACGCTGCTGTACGGCGCCAAGGGCGGAGAGATCTACATCCTCGGCAGCGCCGCCGGCCGTCCGTTGATC
>DASUAK010000063.1:0-3503 GCA_035763845.1 bacterium
GAAGAGGCGCCCCGGCTGCGCCGGGAGCGCCCGGATGACTACGTGCAGCGCTCCCGGGCCTCCATGGCCCGCCACTGCGAGGCGATGGTGGCGATGGCCCGCGGGGGCAGCGTCGTCTTCGACTACGGGAACAACCTGCGGGGCCAGGCGAAGACGGCGGGCTTCGCGGAGGCCTTCGCCTACCCCGGGTTCGTGCCGGCCTACATCCGCCCGCTGTTCTGCGAGGGCAAGGGACCGTTCCGCTGGGCGGCGCTCTCGGGCGATCCCAAGGACATCCTGCGGACGGATCAGACCGTCCTCGAGCTCTTTCCGGATAATGAACCGCTCGGACGCTGGATCCGCCTTGCCGAGCAGCGTGTGCCGTTCCAGGGATTGCCCGCACGCATCTGCTGGCTCGGATATGGGGAGCGCGCGCGGGCGGGACTGGCGTTCAACGAGCTGGTGCGCGCCGGCGCGGTGCGCGCCCCGATCGTCATCGGCCGGGACCACCTCGACAGCGGCTCCGTCGCCTCGCCCTACCGGGAGACGGAGGGGATGCGCGACCGCTCGGACGCCATCGCCGACTGGCCCATCCTCAACGCTCTGCTGAACACCAGCGCCGGGGCGACCTGGGTCTCCGTGCACCACGGGGGCGGGGTGGGCATCGGCTACTCCATCCACGCCGGGCAGGTGGTCCTCGCCGACGGCACCGCCCTGGCCGCCCAGAAGCTGGAGCGCGTCCTCACCACGGACCCCGGCTCGGGCGTGATCCGCCACGCCGACGCGGGGTATCCCGAGGCCCTGGAGGCGGCCCGCCGGCACGGCCTGACCATCCCGATGCGCGGGGAGTGACCCCGCCCGCGCGGACGGTCCGCGCGGCCGTGCAACAGGAAACAGGCGCCGGCGTCGAACCTTTCCTGATTGGCCCGGCACGCAATCATCCAGGAGGATCCGGCGGTGTTCGCACTCAACTTCTACTCCTCTGTGTTCGCCGAGCAGCTGCGGGATGGGCGCAAGACCGCCACGATCCGCCTCGGCGACAAGCGGGACAAGTATCAGGAGGGCCAGATCGTCTGGCTCACCGTGGGGCAGCGCTTCGGCACGCGCAAGAAGATCGCCGCTGCGGTCGTCGACCGCATCGAGGTGAAGCCCCTGCACTCGGTGACCCCGCGGGAGATCCAGCGGGACAACCCGTCGCTGCGCAGCCACGACGAGCTCGTCGACTTCCTGGCGAAGATCTACGGCCGCAAGATCTCCGCGGACGACATCGTCACCGTCATCCACTTCTCGCGCGTGGACGAGTTCCCCGCGGTCTGACGATGGCGCTGCGGGTCGGCGTCATCGGGACCGGTTTCGGGGCCCAGGTCCAGATCCCGGGCTTCCGGGCCGTCCCCCGCGTCCGGGTCGTGGCTGTGGCCAGCGCCACCCCGGGGAAGGCCGCCCAGGTCGCCTCGCACTTCGACATCCAGCATGCCTTCGACCGCTGGGAGGATCTGGTCCGGGCGGATCTCGACCTCGTCAGCATCACGCCCCAGCCGGTCTGGCACCACGCCATGTCGCAAGCCGCGACCGCCCGCGGCCTGCACGTGCTCTGCGAGAAGCCGATGGCGATGTCCGCGCGTGAGGCCGCCGAGATGCTGACGCAGGCCGAGCAGGCCCGCGTGGTGCACGTCGTCGACCATGAGCTGCGATTCAATCCAAATCGCCGTAGGATCAAGGCGCTGATCGATGATGGATTCATCGGCCGGCCGCGCCACGCCCTCATTACCGTGGTGACGTCGGTCCGCAGCGATCCGGCTGCCGTATGGTCCTGGTGGGCGGACGCCGCGCAGGGCGGGGGGCTGCTCGGGGCCCAGGGCTCCCATCAGATCGACCTCCTGCGCTGCTGGCTGGGGAAAGTCACCGCGGTCGGCGGGACGGCTGAGACCTACATCCGGGAGCGTCCCGACGGCAGCGGCACGCGCGCCGTCACGGCGGAGGACTTTACCGCCTTCTCGATGCGCTTCGCCTCCGGCGCGGTCGGCACGGTCGTGCTCAGCGTCGTCGCCGCCACGCGGGACGGGCCGCGGATCGAGCTGTGGGGCGATGAAGGTTCACTGCGGCTGGACGGGGAGGAGCGCCTGTGGGGCGCGCGGCGCGGCGGGGAGTGGCGGGAGCTCACCGAGCCCGAGACGCTGACCGCTCCTCCCGGGATGGACTACACGCCCCTGTGGGGCGTGTCGTTCGTCCGGCTCGCCGGCCACTTGGCGGAAGCGATCCTCGACGGCACCCCGGTCGCCCCGGCCGCCACCTACCGGGACGGTCTCGAGATCCAGCAGGTGCTCGACGCCGTCAAGACTGCGGGGAAAGACTGGCGCAGTTGTTCCTCCTGACCTCCGCGGTCCGATGAAGGATCAGGCCGCAGGTCGCAGTTTCGACGCGGGCTGTGCCGTGCCCGGGGGAGGGTCGCGGAACCCGCCCGCAAGGGCGACGACGGCCACGACAGCCCACATCACGGCGGCCCACACGAGGGTGAAGGTCAGCACGGCCGCTCCGGTCACGCGGGCCTGGAAGATGAAGACGCCCGTGGCGACAAGGCCCGCATGCATGAGCATCGCCGCGAGCACGCTCTCGGTTCGGCTGTAGACCCACACTAGGAGCAGCCTGGCGGCCGGCAGCCAGGAGAAGAGGCGCCCGAGCAGTACGGCGAACGCCAACGCTTCGAAGAAGCTGCCCGGCTCCCAGAACAGGAGGAAGTGCCAGGCCCCCCAGACGAGGCCCAGCATCAACCCCGTGCTCAGGATGCTGTAGCGCCGCCGCAGCCGGGGGACCACGAACCCCGTCCAGCCCACCTCCTCGAAGATGCCCACCATGAGTCCCGCGATGGTCCCGGACAGGAGGATGCCGCCCTTGTCCTCGGTCGTGACGATGACCGGCAGGAAGTCGGCGGAGAACCGCGAGAGGGCAAGAGGAACGGCGGCGGCCAAGGACGGGATCAGCAGGAGCGCGGCCGCATACCACCGGGCGCCGACCCGCCACCGGAGGGACCTCGCCAACAGGTCACGAAGGCCTGCTCGTCCACTCACGAGGCCGGTCAGCAGGACGCCCGCGACGCTCGGGCCGACGAGCATGGCCAGATACGCCAGCGCTCCTGTCTTCTCCATCTGCTCGTTGGTGGCCGGGAGTCCACCGGGACCCAGCATGATGACGATGCCTCCCCATGACAGGAGGAACGTCACGGCGAAGTAGATGGCAACGGCGTGCTGCTCGATGAAGCGGCTGCGCTCTCGAGGGGCGTCGTCAGACATGCCTGGGCTCCCTCAACTGGGTTCGGACGCTCCGTGCCGGGAGCGTCCGCCGGCTTCGAGGTCCCTCACTTCCACGCTATCTCGGGTGCAGGCGTCAGGCGCCGGCGAAGGAGAGCTCGGCCACCTCGACCATCGGGGCGCCGTAGGCCGTCCGGCCGCCGAACTCCCAGCGCAGCTCTGACCCCAACGCGCTGATCTGCGTCAGCAGCGTGAGGAAGCTGCCGGCCACGGCGAAGT
>DASUAK010000064.1:0-4823 GCA_035763845.1 bacterium
GGCGCTCGTGCTGGGGATCGCGGTCGGGGCGGTCGCACAGTCGTTCGGGTACTTCTACGACGGCACCGACTTCGCGGGCGACTTCGACGAGACCGAGAAGCTGCTCTACATCGCCGGCGTGCTCGACGCGATCAGCCTGGAGCAGTCGGTCGGCACCTCGATCGGGCGCGGGCTGTCGGCCTGCATGCGGGGGCGGTTCGCGCAGCTGACGCTGGGACAGGCGCGTACCATGGTGGATGCGTTCCTGGTCCGGCGGCCGGAGTTCAAGACCGAAACGGCGGCGACGGTCGTCGTCACCGCCCTGCTCGACGCCTGCCGCTAGCCGGCCTGGGCGACCGCGGGCTCGGTGCCCGCTTCCACGCGCTGCACGGAGGCGCCGAGCGCGGTCAGCTTCTCTTCGATGCGCTCGTAGCCCCGGTCGATGTTCTCGACGCTGGAGATGACGCTGGTCCCCTGCGCGGCCAGGGCGGCGATGACCACGGTCGCGCCCGCGCGGAGGTCGAGCGCGTCGACGGGCGCTCCGGTCAGGAACGGCACGCCGTTGATCACGGCCCGGTCCCCCTCCACCCGGATATCGGCGCCCATGCGGCGCAGCTCGTCCACGTAGCCGAAGCGGGACTCGAAGACCGTTTCGCGGATGGTGCTGCGCCCCTCGGCGATCGCCAGCAGCGAGGCGAACGGCGGGTGCAGGTCGGTGGCGAAGCCCGGGAAGGGCGCGGTGTCGACGTCCACGCCGCGGTGGCGGCCCCCCGACCGGACGCGCACGCCGTCGGTGGTGCGCTCCACGGTCGCACCGCACTCCTCGAGCTTGGTCAGCAGCGCCCCGATGTGCTCGGGGATCATCTGCTCGACGAGGACGTCCCCACCCGTGGCCGCCGCGGCGATGAGGTAGGTGCCGGCTTCCAACCGGTCCGGGATCACCGAGTAGGCCGCGCCGTGCAGGTCGTGCAGCCCCTCGACGGTGATGGTGTTGGTGCCGGCGCCCTTGATCCGGGCGCCCATCAGGTTCAGGAAGACCGCGGTGTCGACGACCTCCGGCTCATGGGCCGCGTTCTCGAGGACGGTCGTGCCGTCGGCCAGCGTGGCCGCCAGCATGAGGTTGATGGTCGTGCCGACGCTGCTGCGCGGGACGAAGAAGCTGGCCGCGGTCAGGTGCGGGGTCTCCGCGTAGACGTACCCGTGCTCGGTGAGCACGTTCACGCTCATCGCGGCGAAGCCGCGCAGGTGGAAGTCCACCGGCCGGGAGCCGATGACGCACCCGCCGGGCAGCGGCACCTGCGCCTTCCCCAGCCGCCCCAGCAGCATCCCCGCCGTATAGAAGGAAGCCCGCATCGTGCGGCAGAGATCGTAGGGAGCGACGTGCTGGGCGAGCCCCTTGGCGTCGATCGTCATCCGGCCGTGCTCCAGGGAGATCCGGGCGCCCAGGGCCTCGAGGATGGCTTTCAAGGTGAGGACATCGCGGCAGTGCGGGACGTTGTCGATGACCGATACGTCGCCGGCCAGGCACGCCGCCGTGATGATCGCCAGCGAGCTGTTCTTGCCGCCCGAGATCCGGACCGAGCCCCGCAGGGGACGCCCGCCGTGGATGATCAGCTGCTCCATCGGTGAATCTCCATCGATTGTGCGTCGAAAGCGGGGCATCGGCATGGACTCGGCTTACAGCTTGTGCTCCACGTAGCACCGGACCAGCTCCTCCAGGAGGAGCAGCCGGTCGACCTGCCTGATGACCGTTCGCGCGTCTCGGTGGCTCGTGACATACGTCGGGTCTCCGCTCAGCAGGTAGCCGACGATCTGGTCCACCGGATTGTAGCCCTTCTCCCGCAACGCCTGGTACACGTGCTCGAAGACCTGGTGGATGTCCCGGGATGTAGGCGCGCCGACGCGGAAGATGCCGGTGCGCTCGCGCTCATCCATCCCTGCACCTCCGCAAGCACCGCGTAACCTCCGCCATGCGGAATCTGTATTCCCGTTCCCGGGGGGACATCCTGTTGCACTCGATATCTGCCCGTCACGATCGAGGAACAGTCGGCGGGGCCCGATACGTCTTACCCGTCCCGCACGCCGCCAAACGGGCGGAGATGGCCCGGCCGCCCCGAAGGAGGTAGCAGCGCCCATGCCGACCCCTGACCCGGCAGATCTGTCCATCCGGCCCCTGGCCCCCGAGGACCGGGAGGCGGCCCTCGCTGTGATCAACGCCGCCGCGGAGTGGTACCGGGAGTTCCTCCCCGCCGAGCAGCTGCACGGGCCCGAGATGACATCCGCCGCCTACGAGGCGGAGGCCAGGCGGATGACCTGGTACGGGGCCTTCGCCGGCGGCGACCTGGTCGGCGTGATGGGGCTGGAGTACGTGGGGGACGTTGCCCTGCTGCGGCATGCCTACGTGCTGCCGGACCGGCAGCGCCGGGGCGTCGGGACCCTCCTGCGGGAGCACCTGGAGGACCAGGTCCGCGGGGCCGCCCGCATCCTGGTCGGGACCTACGCCTCCAATCACAAAGCACGAAGCATGCTCGAGCGCGCGGGCTACCGGCTCGTTCCGGATTCCGCCGCCGCCCTACGACAATACTACGCGATCCCGGAAGACCGCCTCACCTCATCGGTCGTATACGAGAAGCCGGCCGACCCGTAGGACCCGGCAGGCAGAGCAGTCCTACAGCTTATAGCCGATCTTGCGCAGGAACCCCTTCCGCCAGGCGATGTCCTCATCACCCTCGATGCCGAGCGGGGGCTGCCCGTCGATGACGCCCACGATGCCCCGGCCCCGTTCGGTTTCGGCGACGATCACCTGGACCGCGTTGGCCGTCGCGCAGAACAGTCCGACGACCTCGGGAACGGTCCGCAGCGAGGGCAGGACGTTGATGGGATAGTAGCCGGGCGCCAGCACCAGGATGAAGGTGTGGCCGGCGGCGATCGCCGCCGCATTCTTCTTCGCGAGCTCGATCGCGGCGGGATCGGTCCCGGTCCAGCGGATCAGCCGCCGTCCCGACGATTCACAGAAGGCGCACCCGAACTTGATGCCCGGCACGGCGGTGACCAGCGCTTCGTGCACGTCCTCCACCGTCTTGATGAAGTGGCTCTGTCCGATGATGATGTTCGCATCGTCCGGCTTGTCGATGTTCACCACCGTGAGGTCCATGGACGCCCCTCCTCCGCTCTCCACCCCTGCGCTTCCAACTGTATCATGGAGCCGCGGGGTGACCTTCCATGCCAGAAGACCCGCCCGTGACCCGCCTGGGGCTGATCGGTGATGTCATGCTCGGCCGCTTCGTCGATGCTCGCGTCCTCGGCGACCTCGAACGAGATCCCGCGTATCTCTGGGGCGATCTGCCGGCATTGCTCGAGACGGTGGACGCGCGGCTCATCAACCTCGAGTGCGTGATCGCATCCTCCGGGGCGCCGGACCCCGGCAAGATCTTCACGTTCCGCGCCCGTCCGCGCGCGCTGGACGCACTCGCCGCCGCCGGCGTCACCTTCGCCGGGCTGGCCAACAACCACGTGCTCGACTACGGCCCCGACGCCCTCCTGGAGTGTCTGGGCCTGCTCCGCGCCTCAGGCATCGCGACGGCGGGAGCGGGCAGGGACGTCGCCGAGGCATCATCGCCGGCCGTGATCCGGACCAGATCTCTGCGGTTCGGGGTGGTGGCGATGACCGACAACCAGCCCGGCTGGGAGGCCGGAGACGGCCGGCCCGGGGTGAACTTCGTCCGGTACGATGCGCACGGGCTGGTCTCCGGCTATCGAAAGCGGATCCGGACGGCCGTCGACGCCGCCCGCGATGTTTCTGAGTTCGTCATCGTCTGCGCCCATCTCGGGCCGAACTGGGGCACCCCGTCCAGGGAACTGCAGGCCGTGGCCCATCAAGTGCTCGAGTTCGGTGCCAGCGTGTATTGGGGACATTCCAATCACAGCGTGCAGGCGGTCGAGTTCCGGGACGGCCGGGTGATCCTGTACTCGACCGGCGACTTCGTCGATGACTATGCGGTCGATCCCGAGGAGCGCAACGACCTCTCGTTCTTCTTCGAGGTCGTGGCGTGCGGCGGCGCGGTGGGGGCCCTGCGGCTCCATCCCGTCCGCATCGCCGGGCTGCGCGTGGGGCGGGCGTCCGCGGGCGACGCCGGCTGGCTGCGCCGGCGCGTGGAGCGCCTCTCGGCCCCCTACGGGACAAGGGTTGACGAGGAACATGGCACGCTGATCCTGACGGCGTGACGGTGGTCCTTTTCGGTTGAGATACTGCGGCTGACGGATACCCGCCACCGCGGCCGCGCGGCATCATGGCCTCAGGAGGGATGACCATGGGCATGAAAGGCGCCGACCGCTGTCCGGAATGCCACAGCACCCACCTGCAGTACGAAGGCCACGACGAGGGCGGCAACCAGAAGTGGAAGTGCAACAACTGCGGCAACCGCTTCATCTTCAAGCCGGGGGAGAAGGCCGCCTAAAGCCGTCATCGGCCAGGGTGGGGATGTCGTACCCGCCCTCGGGCTGATCGCTGTTCCCGCACCCGCGCAGGTCCGGCGCTGTGGACCCGATGGTCGTTCGGTCAGTCAGCGGGATTGCTTGACGCCGGCTGGGAGGAGAGAATGAGCTGCAGGAACTTTTCAACAACCTCTGGGTCAAAGTGTATCCCAGACTGCTCCCTGATGAACGCGCGCGCCCGTTCGGGAGACCACGCCGCCCGGTAGGGGCGGTCGGAGGTCAGGGCATCGTAGACGTCGGCCACGGCGAAGATGCGGGCCGCCAGCGGGATCTGCTCTCCCCTCAACCCATCCGGATACCCCGTGCCGTTCCACTTCTCGTGGTGATGGCGGGGGATGATCAGCGCAGAT
>DASUAK010000065.1:0-8426 GCA_035763845.1 bacterium
CTACGGGATGACCTCGGCGATGAACTTCGCGGTCTCGGCCGCGGCCCGGCTCGTCCTGCTGCCGCGCTTCCAGCTCGACATGGTGCTCAAGGCCATCAGCCGGTACAGGCCCAAGGTCTTCCCCGGCGTGCCCACGCTCTACACGGCGATCATCAACGCTCCGGACGTGGGGCGCTACAACCTGCGCTCCATCGAGGCCTGCATCTCCGGCGCCGCGCCCCTGCCGCTCGAAGTGCAGTCACGCTTCGAGGCGATGACCGGCGGGCGCCTGTGCGAGGGGTACGGCCTCACCGAAGCCTCCCCCGTGACCCACGCCAACCCCATCCAGGGCCACCGGAAAGCGGGCAGCATCGGCATCCCCTTCCCCGACACCGACGCGATGATCGTCGACCTGGAGACGGGGACCAAACGGCTCGCCCCGGGCGAGGTGGGGGAGCTGGCCATAGCCGGCCCCCAGGTGATGCAGGGCTACTGGAACACTCCGGACGAGACCGCCCTGGTCCTCCGCGGGGGATGGCTCTACACGGGCGACATGGCGAAGATGGACGAGGACGGCTACTTCTACGTCGTGGACCGGAAGAAGGAGATGATCATCACCGGCGGGCTGAACGTCTTCCCGCGCGAGGTCGAGGAAGCCCTCTATGCCCACCCCGCGGTGATGGAGGCGGCCGCGATCGGCATCCCGGACAAGTATCGCGGCGAAGTCGTGAAGGTCTTCGTCGTCCGCAAGCCGGGGGCGCACGTTGCCGTGGACGAGCTCATCGAGCACTGCAAGAAGCTGATCGCGCCCTTCAAGGTGCCTAAAGCGGTCGAGTTCCGCGAGGCCCTGCCGAAGTCGCTGGTCGGCAAGATCCTGCGCCGCGCCCTCGCCGAAGAGGAGCGGGCGAAGGCAGCCGGGCCCTAACGGTCCTCTGCCAGGAACAGTTGCAGCCGCTCTTCCATCCCGCCGTCCGCCTTCACGCCGTCGAAAGCAGCGCCGGCCGGCGCATGCGCGCGGGGTTCATCCGGTGGCGGCAGGGCTCCGGCCACGTCTGTCAGGGCGGCGATCAACACTCCGGTCAGTTGCGCCACCGCGGAAGACGGGGGCCCCGATGCGCTCGCGCCGGGACCGGCCGCGCGCCGAGACGTCTGTGGTGCGGCGCTCCGGTATCCTCTCGCCGAACGTAGCCACATCATGACGATCGCCTCCTCACCAACGGGGCGCCTTCACCGAATGTGCCCACGCGCCGACGTACCCTGGGCGGACCATCGGTGTGGGGATACGGGGAAACGGCATCCTCGGTTGCCAGGAAGCTGAAGGTGGCCTCCAACAGCGTCGGAGGAGCTTCCGCGGGACCGCCCTGGGCCCCGGCAGTCTCCCGGATGTGCGGCCCTGCAGACGTCGATCGGTTCACTGACGCACCTCGCTCCACAGCTCAGTCTCCCCACGAACCAGCCAGGCTTCCGCACAGGGTCACGAACTCGAGATAGCCGGGCAGCGACAGGTCGGTCGTCTCCGCCGTGAATGAGGTCTCCACCGTAAACGACGTTGCGGCAGTGAACGGGCGCTCGTGCGCCGATGCGGCGGCGACGGAGGCCGCCGAGAGCACGATCATGACAAAAAGGGCGAGCGCCGGCTTCCTGATGGGCGGCTTCCTCTCCACATGCAGCACGGTAGCATGGCGCGGGAATCCCCGTCTGTTCAAAATTGCTCACCCGCGGGGAGCCCCGCTGGGCCTACTTCCGCATCTTCGAAATCTTCGACCCCTCCACGGTCAGGTTGTACATGAGGCCCTGCTGCCCCACCACGAATCCCACGATCGGCTGATTGAACTTCGCCGTGTCCAGAGAGGCCTGGGCCCCCTTATCCAGCATGACGACCGATCCATCGACCCCGACCTGCCAGCCCTGCTTGGCCCGGAAGTCTCTGAGCGCCGCGTCCTGCAAGAACACGAGGATGATGTCCTTCTTCTGGGCCCCCAGCTGAAACCCGATCGAGGCGGACGAGATGCTGTAGTACGCCGCGGTCTTGGCACGGATGCGCAGCGCGCCCTCGCCGTACTGCGCCCCAATCCCCGCGCCGGCCTGATAGACGTCGGCAAACACGAGGACGCCCTTGGCGGCCTGGAGGAATTCCCTCGCTCCTTTAACCTGCCTGGTGAACCGGCTCAGCGCCGCATTCACGCTCGCGTCGATCTCCCGCGCCGTCTTGGCCTCGGAGACGGCCGGCAGCGTCACACTGCCCAAGAGCGAGAGACAGATCGCCCACACCATGCTCCTGCCGAGGATCCGTGCTCGCATCGGTGTTGCCTCCCTTCGCTCTAACGGGTTCCAGAGAACTGGCGGGTGTCCGAAAACTGACGGGCGAGGAATTCCAGCAGGTCCTTTCCCCACTCGCTGTCCGGACCGCGGGATTCGGGAGTGAAGAGCTCGCTCCCGCCGGGATACACGCGGAGGGTTACATCCTTCCCCATGCGCCGCAGCGCGTCCGTCAGGTCCTGCACGAACCGCACCGGGGCTCCCTCGTCGTCGCGCGCCTGCTGAATCAGGATCGGCGCGGTGATCGACTTCCCCGCGCGGATCATCTCGCGCAGGAGCAGTCCGGAGTACTCGCCCGAGTCGACGGCCTGGAGCACGATCGCGCTGAACGCGTCAGGGCGCGCAGATGCGGCCAGATAGGTGTAAAGGCCCCCCAGCGCGTACCCCACGCCCGCGACCCGGCCGTGGTCCACGAAGGGCCGGCGCCGGAGAAACTCCACCCCCGCCACGATGTCCCCGGCTTCCTGCCGGGATCTCGCCGTCACGGCGAGAAGGAGCCGGAGCCCGCTCCGGTGTCCGATCGCGTCGTTCAGCGTCGGCCCTTCGGAGCGACCATACCCGCGCCGGTCGGGGACGAAGTAGACCCAGCGTCGATCGGCGACGAACGCAAAGCAGGGCACTCCTTCAGGGACGGTCGGCCGCCGTTCCTGCCCGGCCTTGGAACTGTGGCTGTAGATGACCGCCGGGAACGGCCCGAAGCCGGCGGGCTTCATCATGACGCCGGCCAGACGCAGCTCATCGCTGAGATAGGCCGTGGGCAGGCTGAAACAGGTGTCCTGGGCCCCGGCCGGCACGACCAGCGCGCCGACCGCGGCGAGGATGAGGACGATGGTGACACTCCTGCGCACAACGCTGCTCCGTGACCCGGGGCCCCGCGGTTCAGGCGAGCCGTCGAGCGGCGAGCATCTTCCAGACCCACAGGAACACCACGGCGCCGACGGTGGCGATGAGGATCGAGTAGAGCGTGATCCCGGTTACCCGGCCGGCACCGAAGAGGTTGAAGAGCGCTCCACCGACCAGCGCGCCGATGACGCCGATGACCAGCGTCATCAGCAGGCCGCCGCGCTCGGGACCCGGCGAGATCATCTTCGCCAGCCATCCCGCGATCAGGCCGACAACGATCCAGGCTACAAAGCTCACAACGCACCTCCAGATGACCCGCATCGTGCTGGCGGAGGGGCCGGGGGTGGTGGGACACCCGGTCCCTCCGTCGCAGCAGGTGTGGCCGCAAACCGCGCTACTGCTGCGAGACGAGCCGCGTCGCTTCCGCGAACGTCAACCACTGGCCCGTGGCCTGGTGGTTCAGGTACCGGAAGTATCCGGGCAGGGACATGAAGTTCGTCTCCGCCGTGAACGGGCTGAGGTTGATCACTCTCGGGTACTGCTGCGCCGACGCGACGCCGATGAACGCCGTCGAGAGCAGGGCAACGGTAAGAACGGTGATGGCGAGCATCCGCATGATCTTCATTGGTTTCCCTCCTCTCCTCCGACTATCGACTTAGACCTTCCCCTGAACGAAAGGTAGCACGGCACGCATCTCGCCGTCTGGTCAAAATTGCTCACCCGGCGTTATCGCTGTGCCTGCACGGACAGCAGGACCTCCGCCGCCCGGCACTCCTTATCCACGGCGACCAGGTAGTGCAGGGCGCCGTACGCGTTGCCGCCGGCCATATACCGGAGCGCAGACCGGGTACCGATCAGGCAGGTCTGGAGCGTCTCGATCTCCGCCCGCTGCGCGGCGACGATCTGCTCGTTGCTGCGGAGGTCCTCCGTCGCGCTGGTGAGCGTACGCTGGGTCGCCCGGAGCGCCGCCCGCGCGGAATCCGCGTCCGACCGGACCGCGCCGAGGAGGCCGCGCTGCGCATCCAGCGCCGCGCGGAGGTCGGCGAGCTCGGCGTCCCGTCCCTGGACGGCCGCTTCGGCAACGTGCAGGCGGTCGCGCAGCAGTCGGTGACGGTATCCGCCCGAGGCCGTCGCCGCTCCGACACTGAGGGCGAGCAGCCCGGCGACCAGCATATAGGCGATCCGCGATCGGTTCATGGTTCCACGCTCACGGGCAGCGGCTGGGCCCGCACCAGACGGCGGAGGGGACTCGGGCCGCCATTTCCGTTGCCGGCATGACCGTTTCCGCTCCGCTTCGCCCCGCCATTCGCGGCAGGGACGGGGGCACCGTCATGCGACCGTATCATCGCGCGAAGCAGCTCCAGCGCCTGACGCTCCCCCCGCGACACGGCGATCTGCGACGTTCCGACCCGCTGCGCAACCTCCGTCTGGTCCAATCCCAGGTAGTACCGCAGGCGGATCATCGCCTGCAGCCGCTCCGGGAGGCTGCGCACCGCTCGCTCCAGGACCACCCGATCCTCGACCTCCTGGAGCGCCGGATCCTCTGCGCCCAGACGGCCGGCTTCCTCCTCACCCTCGACCTGTGCATCGAGTGACGCGGGATGGTAGGCGCGGCCCACATTGAGCGCTTCGGTGGCCCGCTCGAGCCCCACGCCGCAATCGCGCGCCATCTCCTCAACGGTCGGCGTGCGGCCGAGCTCCTGGAACAACCGCTCCTTCGCGCGCATGAGGCGCTGGTTCAGCTCACGCAGGCCCCGCGAAACGCGGATCGTCCAGAACCTGTCGCGGAAGTGCCGCCGGATCTCTCCGAGGATCGTGACCGTCGAGTACGTGGAGAACTGCACGCCCCGGGCGGGATCGAAGCGATCGATCGCCTTGAGCAGCCCGATCGTGGCGACCTGGACGAGGTCGTCCACGGGCTCGCCGCGTCCGGCAAACTTGCGGGCCAGAAAGGCCGCCCGCCAGGTGTGCGCCAGCACCAGCTGCTCGCGCAGCGCACGATCTTGAGATCGTCGATACAAGACGAGCAGTTGAGAGATCTGTTGCCGGTCCAGCCTGGCCAGATCCTGGCTCACCGCCATGGGTCTCCCTCCGGCCGGCATCGGCCTGCCGCCCCGCTTGCCGTTCGATCTGCGCGGCGGCGTTCCACTCCGTCCTCTCTATCTCATGGGAACATGCCGAAGCGTATGGCGGCTGTCCAAAATTGCTCACCGAGGCCCGCAGGGGGGGAAGCAGGACATGCTGTTCGAGCGAGCGCCGCGCAGCGAAGCGCGCGGTTAGTCGTGGAGGACGATGTTGAGGAGCGAGCTGTTCACCCGCAGCCCGCCGTTGTACTCAATGAGCCCGAGCTTCCGGAACTTGTTCATGAAGTAGCTCACGCGCGCCCGCGTCGTCCCGATCATGTCCGCCAGCAGCTCCTGACTGACCTTCGGGACGACAGTCTCGGACGATTCTTGCTTGCCGACGTGAGCCAGCAGCAGCAGCATCCGGGCCAGCCGCTTCTCGCTGGAGTTGAAGAGCTGATCGACAAGATCCTCCTCCACGCGAATGTTGCGCGAAAGGAGGTAGGCCGTGAACAGCTCGGAAAAGGCAGGCTGTTCATGCAGGAGGCGTACCATGGACTCTCTCTTGATCCTGACGACCGTGCCGTCCGTCATCGCCGTCGCCGTGGCCATGCGTAGCCGCTGGCCGGCCAGGCAGCCCTCCCCGACGAACGCGTCGGGGCCGAGCACGGCGATGACCGCTTCCTTCCCCTGCGCGGACACGACCGTGAGCTTGACCTTACCCTTGAGGACGTAGAACACTTGATCGGCCCGGTCACCTTGTGAAAAGAGGGGCGTGTTCTCCGGCAGCTCGACGATCGCTCGTCCGTCGCCGTTTCCGGCAACGAACGACTTGAAATCGAAGTGTGGGGGGACCTTCTTCTTCGCAGCCTTCGTAGCGCGCCCCATACTGATCCCTCCTCGCCAAAAGGACGCAGCTACTACTATAATAGATTCTCTCTCGCCCCCTGTAAATCCTTGGCGGACCAGCGCTCTGTGGCCTGAAACGGGGTCATTCCCGCACCCTCGACACCGGGGCTTCGGGGATCCCCGCCAGGCGCCTCGCGTACGCTCTGTGCGATTCAAGATCGGTGTCGCCCAGGATCGTCAGCTTCTGCGCCTCCAGCGAGCCCTCTGCGTGGATGGCGAGCACCTCGAGGTAGCCGCCGAGGTCGGAGGCGGTGAGGTCCCGGACGAGGTTCATCGCGCGCAGGCGTTCCTCCGCCCCGACCGCGCCGACCAGATACCGCTCCATCATCGCCCGCGTCTCAGGCGTGTTCCAGTCCTCTTCGACCGGCGCAGTCACGACCAGCCCGCCGGCGATGTCCTGCACCGCGCGCACCGCTTCGTGGTAGTGCGCGGCGAAATAGTACTTGGCAGCGTTGGCGTAGACGACGTGCGGCACGGCGATGCCGTCCTTCATCTGGCACTCCGCGGCGGCCCCCCGCGTGAGGCCGCGCACGGTCTCGAGGTACATCACCAGCCCGACGAGCTTGTCGCGGACGTGACCGGCGCCGGCGATGCCGTTGTAGTCGGCGAGCAGCGCGGCGGCGCCCAGCAGCAGCTCCAGCAGGGGGGGCTTGTAGCTCACCGCGGTGAAGCGGTGGAACTCGACGAAGGTCCGGGCCAGCGGGCCGGCCGCCTGCCACTCGCCGAGGAGAAACACCCGCTCCATCGGCACGAAGACGTCCTCGAAGACGGTCAGGGACTCCACGATCGCAAAGCGCGCGCTGAGCGGATTGTCGAAGGTGCTCTCCGCGGAGAATCCGCGCGGACTGGCCACCATCCGCACTCCTCTCGTCGCGGCGGGGACGGCGAAGGCCACGGCCCAATCCGCATCCTCCCGCCCGAGGGCCCGCGTCGGCAGGACGATGATCTCGTCGGCGTACACCGCGTTGGTGGTGTGCGCCTTCGCCCCCCGCACCACGATGCCGTCCTGCCGGCGCTCGACGACGTGCACGTAGGTGTCGGGCTGGCTCTGCTCGTGGGGGCGCAGGCCGCGGTGGCCCTTCGCATCGGTCTGGGCGACGGCCATCGTCAGGTCCCGGTCGCGGCAGTACCGGTGGAAGGCCCGGACGCGCTCCAGGTAGCCCGTCCCGGCCGCGCGGTCCACCTGGGCGGCGACGATCATCAGCGCAAACAGCGCGTCGGTTCCGATCTCCTTCACGAGCGGCACGAAGGAACTGCCCAGGCGCGTGACAGTCTCGATCAGCGCATTGCGCGTGCGCAGGTCCTCCGCCGACCGCGGGATGTGGAAGTAGCGGCTGAAGGGGGCGCCCTCCCCTTCGCCCACCACCATAAGTGAACGGTGCGCCGGCTCCTCGGCGAGGCGGAAGTCGATCGCGGTGTGCCGTGCCCCGCGTCCCAGCGCCTCGTGGGCGGTCACGTCCTCCACCCGCTTCCCCCGATAGTAGACCTCGCGGCCGTCCCGGAGCCCCTGCAGGTACGCCTCCGACGTCCGCAGCATCAGCGGTTGAGGATGAGGAAGATGCCGGCGAGCAGGGCGAGGGCGCCCATCACCCGGTCGCGGGCGGGAAAGGCAAGACGCGTGAACCCCGAGAGCCCTGTCAGGATGAGCCAGATGGCCAGCAGCAGGATGCCGATGTTCATCAGACCACCTCCTTCGAGAGGGGCATTCACCGGGGGCATGACCGGAGCCTGTCAAACGGCGGCGAGGATCAGCCTCGTGTGACTGTGGGGCTAGACGAACTGGCGCAGCAGGGGCTTGACGTCCACCTCGGCCAGCTCGTGCGGCCAGAGGGGCGCGCGCTTGAAGATCTTCTTGTTGCGCGGGTGGCGGTAGACGATGCCCAGCGGCAGGCGGCCGCGCTTGTCGAAGTCGTTCAGCAGGTCCCAGGCCGCGTTGATGTCGTCGGGATTGTGGCCGGAGGGGATCTCTTCGACGTGCTCGCGGTACCAGTCGTAGGTGTTGAACTTGTTGTAGGTCACGCAGGGCGAGAAGTCGTTCACCATGGCGAAGCCTTTGTGCTGCATCGCCTGCACGTAGATCTCGGCGGCGTGCTTGGGGTCGCCGGAGAACGACTGCGCGACGAAGGTGGCGCCGGCGGTGAGGGCCAGGCGCAGCGGCGAGAAAGGCGGCGGGGATTCCTCGGAGAACTCCGTGAGGTTCATGCCGCGGCCGTGGGTCGGCGAGTTCTGCCCCTTGGTCAGGCCGTAGACGCCGTTGTCCATGATCACGTGCAGGATCTCCGGGTCGCGCCGGCAGACGTGCACGAAGTTCTC
>DASUAK010000066.1:0-11244 GCA_035763845.1 bacterium
CGAGGATCCCGTCCTGGAGGTCGGGCAGGGGCGGCACCCGGTCGTCGAGCGCATGCTGACCGGCGAGCGGTTCGTCCCCAACGACGTGTCGCTCGGCGCCCACGAGCGCGCGGTCCTCGTGGTCACGGGCCCGAACATGGCAGGCAAGTCCACCTATCTGCGCCAGTGCGCGCTGATCACCCTGATGGCCCACGCCGGCAGCTTCGTTCCCGCCGCCTCCGCGCGCGTCGGATTGGTCGACCGCGTCTTCACGCGGGTTGGGGCGGTGGACGACATCGCGACGGGGCGCAGCACCTTCCTCGTCGAGATGCAGGAGGTCGCCAACATCCTGCATCACGCCACCGGCCGCAGCCTCGTCATCCTCGACGAGGTGGGGCGGGGGACCAGCACCTACGACGGCATGAGCCTGGCCTGGGCCGTCGTCGAGCACCTGCACGACCAGATCGGCTGCCGGACCCTCTTCGCCACCCACTACCACGAGCTCATCGAGCTGGCCGCGCTGCTGCCGCGCGTGCACAACGTCAACGTCCTTGTCAAGGAAGAGGGGGACCGCATCGTCTTCCTGCGCAAGGTGGCCGACGGCGGCGCCGACCGGAGCTACGGCATCCACGTCGCACAGCTGGCCGGGCTGCCGACCGCAGTAATCGCCCACGCGCAGCGCATTCTCGGACGGCTGGAGGCCGCCGGGCAGCCGGCCCGCGAGACTGAGGGGGCTTTCCTCCCGCCCGTGCCCGCGCGCGCCAGCGGCGCCCTGCAGCTGCCCCTGCCGCTGCAGCCGATCTCACCGGTCGAAGAGGCGCTGATGGCGCTCACCCTGGAATCGATGACGCCGCTGGAGGCGATGCAGGCGCTGCACACCCTGCGCGAGCAACTGCGGGCGCGCCTGGCCTCCCTGCACGCCACCCCGCACGGCGGCAAGGTCGTGCGGATGAAGCGCCACGGGCCGAAGCAGCCGTGAGCGCGCTGGCCGTGGCCCGGGTACGCGTCCTCGAGCAGGTGGTGGCCGACCGCATCGCCGCCGGCGAGGTGGTGGAGCGGCCCGCCTCGGTGGTGAAGGAGCTCGTCGAGAACGCGCTGGACGCCGGGGCGACCCAGATCGCGATCGAGATCGAGGGAGCCGGCTCGACCCTCATCCGGGTGGGCGACGACGGCGCCGGCATCCATCCCGCCGACGTCGCGCTGGCCGTGCGGCGCTTCGCCACGAGCAAGATCCGGACGAGCGACGACCTCGCCGACGTCCCCACGCTCGGCTTCCGGGGCGAGGCGCTGCCGAGCATCGCCGCGGTCTCGCAGTTCGAGCTGACCAGCGCGGTCCCCGGCGCCCGGGCGGCCCGGCGCATCCGGGTCACGGGCGGGACGGTGGACGCGGAGGAGGACGCCGGCGGCCCCCCGGGGACCGTGGTCTCGGTGCGCCACCTCTTCTTCAATACACCGGCCCGGCGCAAGTTCTTGAAGTCGCCCTCGCGCGAGTTCGCTCTGATCGTGGACGCGGTGCAGCGCCTGGCCCTCGCCCGTCCCGCGGTCGGCTTCCGGCTCGCGCACGAGGGCGAGGAGGTCCTGCGCTGCCCGCCGGCCGACGACGCCGGCCGCGCGGCACAGATCCTGGGCCTTGCCGTCTTCGAGCGCTGCCTGCCCTTCACGGGGCAGGCGGGGGAGGTCCGGCTGCGGGGATGGCTCGGCCGTCCCGAGCTGAGCCGGGGCAGCCGCGGCCAGCAGTACATCTTCGTGAACGGCCGGCCCGTACACAGCCGCGTCGTCGCCGCGGCGGTCGAGCAGGCGTACCGGCAGATCGTCCCCGCGGGGAAGTTCCCGGCGTACGCGCTCTTCCTCGACCTGCCCCGCCCCCGCGTGGACGTCAACGTCCACCCGCGCAAGCTCGAGGTGCGCGTCGACGACGAGCACCACCTCTTCGGCGCCGTCGCGCACGGGATCCGCGAGGCCCTCCGCGGAGCGCAGCTCATCAGGCCGGTCACGGACGCAGCCGTGCCGGCGGCGGGAACCGCCACGGAACTGCCGATGGAAACCGAGCGGGTCTCCGACGCAATGGTCCACGAGCCAGGGCCGCGTCCCGCGGGCGCGCCGCACGGCAGGGCGCTCGGCGGACGGCTGCCTCCACTCCGGCTGCTCGGACAGCTCCACCGGACCTATCTGCTCGCCCAGAGCGAGGACGGCCTCGTCGTCATCGACCAGCACGCCGCGCACGAGCGGGTGCTGTACGAGCGGATGCTCCACGCGCGCACCGGCGGCGCGCAGGCCGTGCAGACGCTGTTCACACCCATCCCGGTCGAGCTGGACGGCCGGGAGTGGGCGATGGTCCAGGATCACCGGGCCGCCTTCGAGGCGCTGGGCTTCACCCTCGAGCCGTTCGGCGAGCGCACCGTCCTGCTGCGGGCGGTCCCCGTGGTGGCCGCCTCCGTCTCCGCGGCGCACCTGCTGCGCGAGCTGCTGGACGAGGCCGCCGAGGGACATCGCCTGGGTGCGGCGCAGGACCTGCTGGAGCGCCTGACCATCACCACCGCCTGCCGGACGGCGGTCAGGGCGGGAGACACGCTCACCGGCGAGCAGATGGCCCAGCTGCTGCGCGACCTCGCGGCGACCGAGGATCCGTTCACCTGCTTCCACGGGCGCCCCACGATGGTGACCCTGGCCCGGGAGCAGGTGGAGCGATGGTTCCTGCGCCGGTAGGAGACCCGCCCGGCGCCGCGCAGCCCCTCATCGTGATCTGCGGCCCCACCGCCGTCGGGAAGACCGCGGCGGCGGTGGCACTCGCGCAGCGCCTGGACGGCGAGATTGTCGCCGCGGACTCCCGCACGATCTACCGCTTCATGGATATCGGCACCGCCAAGCCCCTGCCCGAGCAGCGGGCCGCCGTCCCGCACCACCTGCTGGACATCGCCGATCCGGACGAGGTGGTCACCCTCGCCACCTATCGCGCGCTGGCCGCGCAGGCGATCGCCGGGATCCGGGGGAGGGGACGTCTCCCGCTGCTGGTCGGCGGGACGGGCCTGTACATCCGCGCCGTGATAGAGGGGTTCACGATCCCGCCCGTGCCGCCCGATCCGGACCTGCGCCGCACGCTCGAGGAGGCCGAGCGACGGGAGCCCGGGGTGCTGCACACACGCCTGGCCGCGGTGGATCCGGCGGCGGCCTCGCGCGTCCATCCCCGCAACGTGCGCCGGCTCATCCGGGCCCTGGAGGTGTACGAGCGCACCGGCCGCCCCATCTCCACCCTGCAGCGCCGGGAGCAGCCGGCCGGCCCGACGCTCCAGGCGGGCCTCACGATGAGCCGCGAGGCGCTGTACCGGGCGATCGACGCGCGGGTGGATGCGCAGCTGGCCGCGGGGCTGGTCGGCGAGGTGCGGGGACTCCTGGCGCGCGGGTACGGCGCGGAGCGGCCCTCGATGCAGGGCCTGGGCTACAAGGAGATCGTCGCCCATCTGGAGGGGCGGGCCTCGCTCGAAGAAGCGGCCGGAACGCTGAAGCGCAACACGCGGCGATTCGCCAAGCGGCAGTACACCTGGTTCCGGGCCGATCCGCGCATCCGGTGGATCGACGTGGACGGGCTGGACGCGGACGCGGTAGCCCGCGCCATCACGGCTGTGTTATCGTCAGGGCGGAGCGCATAACCTCCCCAGGAGGGACCCATGCAGGCGGCGCGACGACTGGAGCAGATCGGAGCCTATCTCTTCGCCGACCTCGACCGCAAGCAGCAGGAGCTGGCGGCGAAGGGCGTGGACGTCATCAATCTCGGAGTGGGCGATCCCGACCTGCCGACGCCGCCGCATATCATCGACGCCCTCATGGAAGGCGCGACCGACGCCCGCAGCCACCGGTACCCGCCGTACACCGGCACCATCGAGTACAAGCGGGCCGTGGCGGACTGGTTCCGGCGCCGCTTCAACGTGGCCCTCGAGCCCGCGTCGGAAGTGCTGGCCCTGATCGGCTCGAAGGAAGGGCTGGCGCACCTCCCGTGGGCGCTGCTGAACCCGGGGGACGTCGCGCTGGTTCCCGACCCGGGCTATCCGGTGTACCGCTCGTCCACCATCATGGCCGAGGGCACACCGCATCCGGTGCCGCTGCGCCCCGAGCGAGGCTTCCTGCCGGACTTTGGCGCCATCCCCGCGGACGTGCTGAAGCGCGCCAGGCTGCTGTTCCTGAATTATCCCAACAACCCCACCGGGGCGACGGCGACGCTCGAGTTCTTCCACGAGGCGGTCGCCTTCGCACGCCGGCACAACCTGCTGCTGGCCCACGACAACGCGTACTCGGAGATCGCCTACGACGGCTACCGGCCGCCGAGCATCCTGGAGGCGGACGGCGCCAGGGATGTGGCGGTGGAGTTCCACTCGCTCTCCAAGACCTACTGCATGACCGGCTGGCGGGTCGGCTTCGTTGCCGGCAACGCCCAGGCCGTGGGCATCCTCGGGAAGATCAAGACCAACATCGACTCGGGGGTCTTCCGCGCCGTGCAGCACGCGGGGATCGCCGCGCTGACCGGGCCGCAGGATGCGGTGGCCGACCGGCTGCGCGTCTTCCAGGGCCGACGCGACCGCGTCATGGCCGCGATGCGCAGGCTGGGCTGGAAGGTCCCGCCGCTGCGCGCCACTTTCTACGTCTGGATCCCCACGCCCAATGGGGAATCGGGCGCCGAGTTCGCCGCGAAGGTCCTGGAGCGCACCGGCGTCGTCCTCACGCCCGGCGCCGGGTACGGGCGCGAAGGCGAGCGCTACGTGCGGATGTCCACCACGGTGCCGGACAAACGCCTCGACGAAGCGCTCGACCGGCTGCTGAACGCCTTCGGGCCGTCCTGATGGAGCCGTCGTGACGCGCGGGCGATCGAACGACAGCGGCCGCATCCGGCAGGGACGGGGCTCGATCGCCGTGGAATCGGGACCCGAGCGGGCCGTGCTCGTGGGCATCCACGGGGTGGACGCCGGGCGCGATCCCGAGATCGAGGAGCTGGCCCGGCTGGCGGACTCCGCCGGCGCGGTCGTGGCGGCCACGCTCGTCCAGCACCGCACCCGGCCGGTGCCCGCGACCTTCCTGGGGAAGGGGAAGATCGAAGAGCTGGGGCAGCTGTGCCGGCGGGAGAATGCCGACCTCGTCATCGCCGACCACGAGCTCACCCCGGTCCAGCAGCGCAACCTCGAAGAGGCGCTCGACCTCAAGGTCATCGACCGCACCGCCCTGGTGCTCGACATCTTCGCCCGCCGGGCGCAGACGCACGAAGGCCGGCTCCAGGTCGAGCTCGCCCAGATGACATACCTGCTGCCGCGGCTCACCGGGAAGGGCACCGCGCTCTCCCGGCTCGGCGGCGGGATCGGCACCCGGGGCCCCGGCGAGACGAAGCTCGAGGTGGACCGCCGGCGCATCCGCAGGCGCATCACCGACCTCCGCCGCGAGATCGGCGAGATCCGCCGCCACCGCGCCCAGCAGCGCCGCTCCCGGCGCGAGGCGCAGTTCCCGACGGTGGCCCTGGTCGGGTACACGAACGCCGGGAAGTCCACGCTGCTGAACGCGCTCACCGACGCCGGCGTCTTCGTGGAGGACAAGCTGTTCGCCACGCTCGATCCCACGGTGCGCAAGGTGGTCCTGCCCAACGGCCGGCCCGTCCTGCTGATCGACACCGTCGGCTTCATCACCCGCCTGCCCACGCAGCTCGTCGCCGCGTTCCGCGCCACGCTGGAGGAGGTGACGGAAGCCGACGTCCTCGTGCACATCGTGGACGGCAGCCACCCCGACTGGCGCGATCAGATGCGCGCGGTGGTCAAGGTCCTGCGGGAGCTCGACGCCGCGGAGAAGCCGACGATCGTCGCGGTGAACAAGACCGACGCGATCCCCCCGGCCGAGGCGCGGGCGGTGCTGGCCGCGGTGGGGCAGGGGAGCGGCCCCGCGGCGGACGGCGAGGGGGCGGGGGAGGAGCGAACGCCCGCCGTCGCCATCTCCGCCCTGCACAAGGTCGGGCTGCTGAACCTGCTGCGCATCATCTCGCAGCACCTGCCCGAAGGCCTCGTGCGGGTCAGCCTGACCGTCCCGTACGCGCGCGCCGGCGCGCTCGCCCAGATCTTCGCCCACGGGCGCGTGCTGAGCCAGGAGTATGCGGCCGAGGGGATCAAGGTGGAAGCGGAGCTCCCCCGCGTGCAGGCGGAGCAGCTGCGCTCGCTCACCAGGCACTGAGCACTCGGGAGGGACCACGATGGCACACCCGCTGGTCGAGTACAAGGACGCCAGCCCCGAGGTGCGGGCCGTCTACGACGACATCATGGCGACCCGCAAGGTCGACTGGATCAACAACTTCTGGAAGGCCCTCGCCCACGATCCGGTCGCGCTCCGCCGCACCTGGGAGTCCACCAAGCAGATCATGGGCCCCGGCGCGCTGGACCCGCTGATCAAGGAGATGGTCTACGTCGCGGTCAGCGTCACCAATCAGTGCGGCTACTGCATCGCCTCGCACACCGCCGCGGCCCGCCGGCGGGGCATGAGCGAGGCGATGTTCGCCGAGCTGATGGCCGTCGTGGGCATGGCCAACGAGACCAACCGCCTCGCCGCCGGCTACCAGGTCGAGATCGACGAGGCGTTCCGGTAGCCTACCGCCCGGCCCTTGCGGGCTCTTGTTAGCAATGTTATCATGCTAACAGAGGTGAGCACCCGATGGCCCAGACCCCTGAGACCGGCACCCTGTACCTGCGCGGGATCCCCCGCAAGCTCGTGCGCGAGGCGAAAGCGGAAGCCGCCCGACGAGGCATGAGCCTGACCGCGTTCGCGCGGGAGGCGCTGGCGCGGGCGCTGGGGACCGAGACCCAGGCCGCGGGGCCGGCGGAGGGGACGGGGAACGGGATCGACACGATCCAGCCCGACCTGGCGTGGTTCGACGCCAACCGCGCCCGCCTGCTGCGGCGCTACCGCGGGCAGTATGTGGCGATCGTCAACCGCAAGGTCGTGGACCACGACGACGACTTCGGCGCGCTGGCCCGCCGCGTCTTCCGCAAGCACGGGATGCGGTCCATCGCCATGCCGCAGGTCACCCCCGAAGAGCGCGTGGTCGAGATCCCGACGCCCTGGCGTGAGGCGCATTAAGCCCGTGGCGGGAGCCGGCTTCCCGTACGATCGCGGCCGCACGCCTCCGGCGCCGGTCCTGCCGGTGCGGGTGATGGGGCCGGGCGGAGGGGGCGCGGCGGCCACGCCGGCGCTGGTTGACACCGGAGCCGACATGAGCGTCATCCCCGCGCGGCTGGCGAAGGACCTGCGCCTGCCCGTCGTGGGAGAGCTGCGCGTCCGGGGCGTGACCGGATCCCAGCGGGTGAGCCTGTACGGGGTCGAGCTGGACGTGGCGGGGATCACCGTCGCGGTTCAGGCGGCCGCCATGGGGACCCACATGCTCCTGGGCCGCGACGTGCTGAACCGCTGGACGCTGCGGTTCCGCGGCCCAGAGGAAACGCTGGAGCTGGAAGGGCGGGCGCGGGGCTAGTTGAGGCGGCGGATGACGGCGAGGGCAACGCCCTCGATCGCCACGTGATCGCCGCGCACGTAGGTCGCCTCCATGCGCGCGTTCTCGGGCTGCAGGCGGACGCGGCCGTCTTCCTTGAAGAAGCGCTTCACCGTGGCTTCGTCCTCGACCCGGGCGACCACGATGTCCCGGTTGTTGGCGGTGGGCTGGCGCCGCACCACCAGCATGTCGCCGTCCAGGATGCCCGCATCGATCATGCTGTCGCCGCGCACTCTGAGGATGAAGCAGTCCTCCGAGCGCACGAACTCCTGCGGCAGAGGGAAGTAGTCTTCGATATTTTGCTGAGCGAGGATGGGCAGCCCGGCGGTGACGGTGCCGACGATGGGGAGGGGGAACACCTTCTTGGACGGGACCTCCCGCTCGTCTTTGAGGATCTCCAGCGCGCGGGGCTTGCTGGGATCGCGGCGCAGATAGCCCTTCTTCTCGAGCGCGGTGAGGTGGCTGTGCACGGTCGAACTGCTGGTGAGACCGAGGGCCTGGCCGATCTCTCGCACGGAGGGCGGATAGCCGTGCGCGTCACTGTACCGCTGGATGAAGGTGAGGATCTCCTTCTGCCGTCGCGTGAGACCTTTGCCCATGGGTGCGCCCTCCGGCCACCGGACGTGCTCAGGCATTATAGCACTTCTACCCACAATCCTCAAACACCTGTTCGTACACGCCCCGGAGGCCGTACATGAGTTCTTCCCACGGCGAGCCGCACATCTTCGACGAGATGCGCGATCGGCGCATCATCTTCGTCCGCGACCCGCTCGACGCGGAGGAGGCGAACCGCGTCATCGCCGAGCTGCTCCACATGGAGGGGCGCAGTCCGCTGGACGGCATCATGATGCGCATCAACTGCTCGCAGGCGGATCCCCAGGCCGCCCTGGCCGTCTACGATACGATGCAGGCGGTCCTGGGGCCCGTGACCACGCTCTGCGCCGGGGCGGCGGTGGGCGGCGCGGCCCTGCTCGTGGCCGCCGGAGCGGGGGGACGGCGCTCCGCGCTGCCCTCGGCCCAGTTCGTCCTCCAGCAGCCCGCGGGACGGCTCACCGGCCGGCCCACGGAGATCGAGGCTGCCTCGCAGCGCCTCCTGGCCCTGCGGACGCAGCTCAACGAGCTGCTCGCCAAGCACACCGGCCAACCCCTGACCCGCATCGAAGAGGACACCGATCGCCGGCTTGCCCTGAACGCGGAGGAAGCCCGGAGCTACGGCCTCATCGACCACGTCGCCGGCGCCTCCGGTTCCCGCATCTAGTAACGTTCGATGACCTCGTTTCAAAGGGAGGTTGCGTGGATGCCCCAGCAGCCGGGATTGACGATCAAGCAGCTCGTCGAAGACCATGTCCACACGACGCTGTACGAAGAGGACTGGCAGTGGCAGCCGTCCCTCAGCCAGGCCCTCGAGGGTCTCACCGCCGCCCAGGCGTCGTGGAAGCCCTCGCCGCAGCGCCACTCGATCTGGCAGATTGTGCGCCACCTCATCCTCTGGAAGCGTGGGGTGATGCAGGCCTGGGATGGGAGTCCGCCCGACGGCGCGAAGCTCGAGGAGCTCGACTGGCACGAAGTCTCCGGGACCGACGCCGAGTGGAATCGCGACCGGCAGGCGCTCCTGGACGTCTCCAAGGAGTACCTCACACGCGTCCAGCGCCTCACCGACGCCGACCTGGCCCGCCCGACCGTCTGGTACACGAACGGCGCAACCCAGCCCCTCGCCATCCGCCTCGTCCGCACGACGACCCACGACATCTACCATTCGGGTCAGATCAGGTACCTGAGAGCGCTCCAAGGGAGCCGCTGACCGCTGCTGTAAGCAGGACGCCATCAGCCCGATCCGAGGGCAAGAGGTAGAGGAGGGAACGTCGGGGAGAGGGGAGGTCCAGGTGCGGCCATGAGCACGGATGTCCGGTTCTCGAGGAGCCTGGGAGTCCTGCTGCTCCTGTTCCCCGTGCTGAGCCCGTCCTCCCTCGCGAACCAGTCATCTCCTGGAGCCGGGGTTATCGTCGGACACAAGGACCTGCGCCTGTGCATGACGTTCCAGGAGTTCCGCGCCGGCCCGGACAGGGGTTTCTCGGCGCACAATGTCCATGGCAACCCGATCATGCCGGGGATGATGCTGCTGGCCCGGGCGGAGGACCTTCCTGCCGGACACGCGCAGGTCAGCGTCAGGTTCGGTGAGGGGAACCGGCTGGCCGAGATCGCGATCCGGCTCCCGCCGTATCTTACCAGGCCGCAGCGCCTCCGCGACGGCGCCCGGCGGTTCGAGCAGCTGGCCAGTGAACTCCGCAGCGCGTACGCAATCCGTCCGACGGGCCCCATCCTCGCCGTCGAGTCCGACCTCTTCGGCGAGCGGGGGCTGCTCCTCATCGATCCCCGGGGCAACGCCATCAGCCTGCAGCACTCGATCGTCGACTACGGGCAGTATGGTGTCGACGAGTCGGTGCAACTCACGTACTACGCAAGAGGAACACCCTGGAGTCCCGCCCGACGAGCCGGGAGCCTCCTCGTAGGCCACGAGATCAAGTTCTGCGAGGGCGAGTAAGATTAGGAACGTCAAAGAGGATACTACCCGGAGGGGATGCTGCAGGTGAGATCCAAGCTGATCCCGGTCGTCCTCGTGCTGCTTGCTCTCGGCGCCGGCGTGCTCTATGGGACCCGCCGACCGCGCATCGGGGAGGTCGCCCCGGCGGGGGTCCTGCAGCAGCGACACGCGCTGACAGCGGAGAACCGGCCGGCGATCCGATTGGATCCAACCCAGGTCCCGGTCGAGCTGCGCAACCTGATCCCGCTGGCGGAGCAGTGGGGCATCGGCGATGACGTCATCCGCTCGGACGTCCTGGCCAAGGCCAGCGTCGAGGAGAAGCGCGCCCTGGTGAAAGCCGTGAGCCCCCGATACGATCAGATCAACGCCTGGCTGGATACATTCGACCCCGATACGCAGCAGATGAGTGACGAGATGGCCGAGTTCATGTTCACGGCCGAAGCCTCCGAAGAAGCCTTGGCGGAGCTGGAGAATCCGTAGGAGACAAACAGGACTGGCCCGAGGATGTTGCGCCTGCGGCCCTGCCCGGTATCACTTCCGATAATGTCTGTTATGTCAACTAATCAAGGAGTGACCCAAGGCCAGTGAGCCCTGCAGTGGTCTACGGAGGTTGCGTGGGCTCTACCCTACCGATTCAGGGTCGGCGAAGGTATGGCAACAGGACCCAGAGACCAAGCACAATCCATGCCGCCCCTGTTAGCAGGTGGAACCCTACTCGAGTCCGCAGATCCGGCACCAGCCAGCGCGTATCCCGCTCGTACCAGGGATAGTCTCCTCGAACCCGACGGTGCCTCCAGTTCACCCAGCGAGCGACGGTCGCATTCCAACCGAGGCTGCTCGTCGACTCCCAGAACCAGCCCTTCGCGAGCCGCTCGCGGAGAAGAATGATGACGATCCCGCCGACAACAGAGAAGATGCCGATGATGAGGTCGAGGGTCACTTTGGAGGCCGCCGTTAGGCGACCTCTACATCCGAGGTACGGTACATGCGCTCGACCTGGCTGCGGCCCTCGGGGATGACGACGGTGAGGACCTTGTAGTCGTCGAGGACGCGGACGACGATGCCCTCGGGGGTGCCCTTCTCGCCGACCACTTTGACCTTCAGCCCCGGGATGATGGGCCGGCCCTGGCGGTCGGCGGTTTGCTGGCGGGTCGCTGGCATCTCTCGTCCTCCCGAGTCGTCAGTCCGCGGGCGGCCGGAACCGCTCGATGGGGTT
>DASUAK010000067.1:0-2131 GCA_035763845.1 bacterium
CTCGACGCCGCCCGCACCGAACATCACGAGCGGGCCGAACTGAGGATCCTGCACCGCTCCCACGATCACTTCCTGGCCCTTCGGGAGCATGGGCTGGACGCAGACGCCGTGGATCCGCGCCCGCGGCTTCGCCTCCCGGGCTCGCGCCAGGATCCCGGTGAAGTCGGCGGCCACGGCGCGGCGGTCCGCCACCCCCAGCGCCACGCCGCCCACATCGGATTTGTGCACGATGTCGGGCGAGGCGATCTTCAGCGCGACGGGGAAGCCGAGGTCCAGGGCCGCGGACACCGCTTCCTCCGGCGTGCGGGCCAGTGCCATGGGAGCGGTGCGGATCCCGTAGGCGGCGAGCACGCGCGCCGCGGGGGCCTGCGCGAAGCCGCCGCCGAGCTCCCGCCTCTGGCCGTCGATCAGGGCGCGCACGAGATCACCGCGCACATCCGTGAACCGCGGCGGCAGCTCATCCCGCCGGCCGCGCAGGCGCGCCTGCCTGGCGAGCACCGCCAGCGCGGAGGCGGCCTGCTCGGGGAAGCGGTAGTCCGGGACGCGGGCGGTCCGGAAGCGGACCGCGGCTTCCCGCACCGCGGCCTCGCCCATCAGGGCGACGACGACCGGCTTGTCCGACCGGCGGATCACCTGGATCAGCGCGTCCGCGACGGCTTCCGCCGGATCGCGCGGCGGGGGCGGCAGGATGACGAGCGCACTGTGCACCCCTGCATCGTCGAGCAGCAGGCGCAGGCATTCCGCGTACTGCCCCGGAGTGGCGGAGGCGAGGATGTCCACGGGATTGCCCGTGCCGGCGAATGCCGGGAGCACGGCCGCAAGACCGGCTTGTGTCGCCGGGCTCAGATCGGCCAGCATGAGGCCGCATCTCTCGAGCGCGTCGGCGGCGATCACGCCGGGCCCTCCCGCGTTGGTCAGGACCGCGACGGCGGAGCCCCCGGGCAGCGGGCACTGGCTGAGCGCGCGCGCCCAGTCGAACATCTCCTCGGTGCTGCCGGCGCGGATGATCCCGGCGCGGGCGAATGCGGCGTCGTAGGCCGCTTCCTGGCCCGCCAGCGTCCCGGTGTGCGAGGCTACGGCCCGCCGGCCCGAGACCGACCGGCCCACCTTCAGCGCGATGACGGGTTTCTTCCCCGCGGCCCGCCGCGCCGCTTCGACGAACCGGCGGCCCGCAGAGACGCCTTCGAGGTAGAGGGTGATGACGCGCGTCTCCGGGTCGTCGGCCACCGGCTCGAGGACGTCGCTCTCGCACAGATCGAGCTGATTGCCCAGGCTGATCAGGCGTGAAAGCCCGAACCCCTGCCCCGTTGCCCAGTCCGTGACCGACGCGCAGATGGCGCCCGAGTGCGAGATGAACGCCACATCGCCCGCCAGCGGACCGGGCTGCGGGAGAAAGGTGGTGTCGAGCGGCAGGTGCGTGTCGATGACGCCGACGCAGTTGGGACCCAGAAGGCGCATCCCGGACCCGCGGGCGATCCGGAGGCACTCCGCCTCCAGCGCCGCCCCGGCCGGCCCGGTCTCGCGGAAGCCGCCTGAGAGGATGATCGCCGCGCGGATGCCGCGGCGCGCGCACGCCCGAAGGGCTTCCGGCACCGTCCCCGCCGGGATGATCAGGACGGCGAGGTCGACGGGATCAGGCACGCCGGCCACGTCCTCATGCACGGGCCGCCCGAAGAGCGTCCCGCCGCGGGGATTGACAAAGGCGAGGGCGCCCGCGTACCCGCCCTGGGCCAGGTTCAGCGCGACTCCGTAGCCCAGCTTGCCGGGCTCGTGCGAGGCCCCGATGAGCACGACGCCCTGCGGTGCGAAGAACGGCCGGATCGAGGCATCCATTGCCCCCAGTATCGCCGCCCCTCGAGGGGGGCGTGAATCGGGCGGGCGCCGGATGCGCGGGCGGGCCTCAGAGGATGCCGCGGGGGACGGTGCGCTGCACGGTGACCCGGTCGGCGCCGTGGAACGCGGCGAACGACTCCAGCGCCGTGTGGAGGGCCCGGCGGACGGACGCCGTAGGCCGGACCGCCGGCTCGAGGTGCAGGTTCTGCACGACGAGGCGTTTCTGCGGTCGGTCCAGCCGCGGGTCCATGCGTCCGATGAGGCGGTCGCCCGCCAGGACCGGCATCGTGTAGTAGCC
>DASUAK010000068.1:0-13228 GCA_035763845.1 bacterium
TCCCAGCCGATCATGCGGCTGAGCCGGCGGTACACCTGGCGCAGCTCCAGGGCGGAGCGCGCGTGATAGTAGGCGCCGCTGCTGATCTCGGCCATCTCGCGCAGGGTGTCCTCGTCGAGCCGCACCCAGATGCTGCGCCCGCCGAGGTTGAGGAAGGTGCCTTCAGGCGTGCCCACGCCGACCGTGTAGACCTTGACCTGCTGATCGCGCGCGATGCGCGCGGCGTCCTGGGGCACGACCCCGCGATTGCTCTGTCCGTCCGAGAGCAGCACCACCGTGCCGGGGACCACCGGGGGCGCGGGCGGCGAAGGGGGCGACATCAGATCACGCGGCCGCTCCCGGCCCGGGAGGGCATAGACGGCTTCGACCAGGCCGTCGCCGATCGCGGTGGAGTACTCGGTGGTCAGCAGCGAGATCGCCTCGAGCACGCGCGTCCGGTCGGCCGTCGGCGGGACGACGGTCTGGGCGTAGCTGCTGAAGGTGACGAGCCCCACCTTCAACCCGCGCGGCAGCGCCTCGACGAACTCCTTGGCGGCTTCCTTCGCCGCCTCCATCCGGTTGGGGGGCATGTCGTCGGCCAGCATGCTGCGGCTCACGTCGATGGAGAGGACCACGGTGTTGCGGCTGCTCGGCACGGGGAGCGGCGCGATCGGACGGGCCAGAGCCACGATCACGAGCAGCAGGGCCGATCCCATGAAGGCCGCGGGGAGGTGGCGGCGCCAGGGGCGGGCCCGGGCCGCGGCGCGGGCCAGGACCGTGACCTGCGTGTAGCGGACCGCCTGCCGCGGCGGCCGCCGGAGGATCCAGACGTACAGCGCCCCCAGCAGCGGCAGCAGGAGCAGTCCGAGGAGCACGACCGGCCACTGGAACGTCATCGGTCAGGGCACCCGCCGGAACCACACCATCGAGAACAGCGCGCCCACCACCATCAGGATCCCCGCCGCGCCGGCGAGGAACGATGTCACCTCGGTCCGCCGCCGCTCCCAGCCGATCGAGCGGCCGAGCTGACGGTAGACCTTCCGCAGCTCCTCGCTCTTCGAGATCTCGTAGTACTCGCCCCCGGTGGCGCGGGCCATCTGCTGCAGCAGCGTCGCGTCGAACGGCACGAGGACCATCTGGTTGTCCACGGTCATCACGCTGCCGTTCACCGTGCCCACCCCGACCCCGTAGACCTTGACCTTCCCCTCGACGGCGAGCGAGACGGCGAGGTTGGGGTTGACCCCCAGGTTGCTCACCCCGTCGGAGAAGATCACGATCGCGGCCGGCGGCAGGTCGACCGGCTGCTGCGGATCAGGCGCCGGGCCGGGTGACGGGAGCACGGGCGCGGCCGGGGGCTGCTGCGGCCCGCGCTGGATGTTCAGCCGGTCGCCGAGCAGCTCCCGGCGTCCCGGCAGCACGCGGAGCGACTCCACGATCGCCGACCCCATCCCCGTGGACTGCTGCACCTTCAGCGCGGCAATGGCCTCGCGCAGGGTCTCCCGCTCCGTGGTCGGCGGCACGAGCACCTGGGCGTAATCGCTGAAGACGACGAGACCGGCCCTGGCCGAACCGGGCAGCGCACGCAGCAGCTCGAGGGCCGCGGTCTGCGCCGCCTTGAGGCGGTTGGGCTGCACGTCCTCCCCGATCATGCTCTTGCTCACGTCGATGGCGATGATCAGCGCGGCGCGGTTCACGGGCAGCGGGATCGCCGCGATGGGCCGGGCCAGGGCGGCGGTGAGGGCGGAGACGGCGATGAGGTAGAAGACCACCGGGACGTGACGGCGCACCGCCGGCGGGCGGGACCACAGCACGCCCAGCAGGTGGGCGTCGGCCAGCGCGGTCTCGCGCCGCGCCGCCCGGCGCAGCAGCCGGACGTATCCCCACAGCAGCAGCGGAGGGGCCACCAGGGCCCAGAGCATCACCGGCCAGCCAAATTCCAACGTCCCTTCCTCCTGCGGTACTGGATGAAGCGCAGCAGGGGCTCCACCAGCGGCTCCGCGGTGGAGAGCTCGAGCACGTCGGCCCGGGCCAGCCGGAAGGCGCTCTCCACGCGCGCGCGCTGCTGCGCGACGAGCTCGCGGTAGGCCTGGCGCACCGCCGCGTCGGAGGTGTCGACCCACAGCTGCTCCCCGCTCTCCGGGTCGCGCACGTACAGCCCGCCGACGTCCGGCAGCTCCCGCTCCGCGGGATCCTGCACCCACACCGCGATCAGGTCGTGGCGCCGGCTCAGCTCCCGCAGCGGCTGCTCCCAGCCCTGCGGGCCGAGGAAGTCGGAGACCAGGAAGATCAGGCTCCGCCGCCGCAGCATCCGCGCCAGCGAGCGCAGGCTGCCGGCGAGGTCGAGCACCTCGGGATCGCCGGTGTGGTCGGTCGAGCGGTCCAGCGCGTGGATGACGCGCAGGGCCTGCGTGCGGCCGCCCAGGGGCGGCACGAAGGTATCGCGCCCCGGGAAGCCGAGCAGGCCCACCTTGTCCCCGTGGCGCGTGATGATGTAGGAGGCGACGCCCGCGAACTCGATGGCGGTGTCGCCCTTGAGCTGGCGGCGCGTGCCGAAGCGCATCGAGGGCGAGAGGTCGACGAGCAGCCAGGCCGTGAGCTCGCGCTCCTCCAGGTACTGCCGCACGAACAGGCGGTTCATGCGGGCGGTGACGTTCCAGTCGATCCGCCGCACTTCGTCTCCGGGCTGGTACTCCCGCACCTCGGCCAGGTCGAGGGACGGGCCGTAGAAGATCCCGGTGTAATCCCCGAAGAAGTATCCGTCCAGCCGCCGGATGACCTTGAACTCCAGCCGGCGGAGGATGCGCTCGGGCGTCTGCAGCTGGCTCACGGCGTCAGGTCCGCGGAGCGGACGCCCCCGCCTTCGTCGTGTCGTACGGATCCCCGATGTGCACGCGCGGCGCGGGCACGGCGAGGAGGATGCGGCTGAGGAGCTGATCCGTGGTGATGTCCTGGGCCAGGGCCTCGTAGGACAGCACGAAGCGGTGCCGCATCACCTCCGGAGCCAGATCGCGCACGTCCTCGGGCAGCACGTACTCCCGGCCCCGGACCAGAGCCAGCGCCTTGCTGCCCAGCACGAGGTTGATCGAGGCGCGCGGGCTGCTGCCGTAGGCGATGAACGGGGCGAGGTCCGGCACGCCGTAGTCCTTGGGGCGGCGCGTGGCGTTGGCCAGCGCCACACTGTACTCCATGATCTTGGGGTGGACGTAGACGGCGTCGGCGATGCGCTGGAGCTCGAGCAGCTCGTCCACGTGCAGGGTGGCCCCGATCTCGGGATGCTCCACGGTCATGCGCTCCACGACGGTGATCTCCTCGTGCACACTGGGATAGGAGATCACGACCTTGAACATGAAGCGGTCGACCTGCGCTTCCGGCAGCGGGTAGGTCCCCTCGCTCTCGATCGGGTTCTGGGTGGCAAGGACGAGGAAGGGGTTCGGCAGGGGGAAGGTCTGCTTGCCGATGGTGACCTGCCGCTCCTGCATCGCTTCCAGCAGCGCGGACTGCACCTTGGCCGGGGCGCGGTTGATCTCGTCGGCCAGCACCAGGTTGGCGAAGATCGGACCGACCTCCGTCTCGAAGGTCCCGCTGTGCTGGTTGTAGATGCGCGTGCCGACGAGGTCCGCCGGCACGAGGTCGGGCGTAAACTGGACCCGCTTGAAGGAGCAGTCGATGGCCCGCGCGGTCGTCTTGATGGCCAGCGTCTTGGCCAGACCCGGCACGCCCTCGATCAGGACGTGGCCGCGGGCGAGCAGCGCGGCCAGGATGCGCTCCAGCATGAGGTCCTGGCCGACGATCACCCGCTTGATCTCCACCAGGACCTTGCGCATCGTGGCCGAGGCCTGCTGGAACGTCTCGACGGGAAGGGTCACGGAACACCTCGCGTGGTCACGCAGATTGTTTGCATACTACACCTGTCTTCGGCGACGGTCAATCCGCTCAGATGCCGGGCCGCTCGCCCAGGACGACGCTCGTCGTATGGCTCTGGCCGTCGCGCTGCAGCTCAAGCGTGATGGCATCGCCGACGCGGCGGCTGAGCACGTAGGCGGCGAGCGATCCGAACGTCGTCACCGGCCGTCCGTCGATGGCGACGATGACGTCACCCCCGCGCGGGATGTCGCGCGCGCCCAGCGCACGGCCCCCGCGCAGGCCGGCCAGCGCCGCCGGTCCGCCTTCCACGACATCGGTGATCAGCACCCCGCCCGGCGCCATGCCGAGGTCGAGCGCCACCTCTGGCGTGACGGTGATCCCCGTCACCCCGAGCCAGGGATGGCGGACGAAGCCCGCCCGCAGATCCGCGAAGTGACGGCGGATCGCTTCGGAGGCTACCGAGAGACTGACCGTGCCGTCACGCGTGATGGCCACGATCAGGCCCACGACCTCGCCCCGGTCGTTGGCCAGCGCCCCGCCCGAGTCGCCCGGCCACACCACGGCCGTAGTGCGCACGTGCGGGATGCCCGGACGGGCCTCGAGGTCGGTCTCGATGACGACGCCGCTGGTGGGCCCGGCGCGGCGCCGCGGCGACCGGCCGAGCGCGGTGACGGTTGCCCCGGCGGCCAGCTGCGCGGAGTCGCCGAGCACGGCGGAGGACAGCCCGCCCGGCGGGTTGATCTTGATCAGCGCGCTGTCGAACACCGGGTCGGTGCCCACGACGCGCGCGGGCAGCGTCTCGCCGCTGCGCAGGGTCACCTCGATCGACCGGGCCCCTCTGACGACGTGGTTGGCGGTGAGGATGAGGCCGTCCGGCTCTACGACGATGCCCGACCCCGTGCCGCGGACGGCCCGGCCGCCGCTCTCCTGGATCACGGAGACCAGCACGACCGCGGCGTCCACCGCCTCCACCGCGGCGGGCGGCGCGGCCGTCTGCGCCCCCACGGGCGCGGCGAGCGTGATGAACAGCAGCACGGCGATGATCCAGCGCATAGCGTCCCTTCCCCCCCGGGCGTCCCGCCCGATGCACCCCTAGACGCCGCATCCCCGCGGCGGGTTTAGTGCGTCCGGCCGACCGGCCTCAGCTGCGGCCCGGCGCCGGCACCGCGAACTCGGCGGCGCTGCGCCAGCGCCGGCCGGCCCGTTCGAGCAGCTCACCCGCGGCGGCCGGCCCCATCGTCCCGGCCGCGTAGTTCGGAAAGTCCCGCGGTGGATGCTCCTCCCACTGCCGCAGCAGTGGATCGACGATCGCCCACTGCAGCTCGACCTCGTCACGGCGGGCGAAGAACGTCTGCGCCCCGTGCAGGGCGTCGAGCAGCAGGTGCTCATACGCCGGCCGCTCCGCCGTCCCCATCGCCGCGTAGGAGAAGTCGAGCGGGACGGAGCGGATCTGCCGCCGGTGTCCCGGCACCCGCGCCGCGAACTGCAGCGAGATCCCCTCATCCTCCGTCGTCCGGAGGATCAGCACGTTGGGGTCCATCTCCGTCATGTCCCACTCGCGGAAGAGCATCAGCGGCGGCTGGCGGAAGTCGATGACGATCTCCGTGTCCTTGCGGGCCAGCCGCTTGCCGGCGCGCAGGTAGAACGGCACCCCGGCCCAGCGCCAGTTCTCCACGGAGAGGCGCATCGCGGCGTAGGTCGGGGTCATGGAGCGCGGATCGACCGCCTCTTCCTCGCGGTAGCCGGGGACGCGCTCCCCCCGCACGGTCCCGGGCCCGTACTGCCCCTGCACGGCGTGCTCCGGGCGCACGGGCGGGATGGAGCGCAGCACCTTGGCCTTCTCGTTGCGGAACGCCTCGGCGTCGAAGACCGCGGGCGGCTCCATGGCGATCACGGCGAGGAGCTGGAGGACGTGGTTCTGGACGACGTCGCGGACCACGCCCACCTCCTCGTAGAACCGGCCGCGGGCCTCCACTCCGATGTCCTCCACGAAGCTGATCTGGACGTGGTCGACGTACCGGCGGTTCCAGATCGGCTCGAAGACGGTGTTGGCGAAGCGGAAGACCAGCATGTTCTGGACGCTTTCCTTGCCGAGGTAGTGATCGATGCGGTACACGCCGGATTCGCCGACGACCTGCTCGACCAGCGTGTTCAGTGCGCGCGCGGAGGCCTCGTCGCGGCCATACGGCTTCTCTACGATCAGGCGCGTCCACGGCCCGCTCGTCTGGCGGCGCACGAGCCCGGCGTTCCCCAGGGCGGTGAGCAGCGGGCCGTAGGTGGACGGAGGGGATGCCACGTAGAAGATGCGGTTGCCCTGCGTGCCGTGCCGGGCCTCGACCGCCGCCAGGCCCCCGCCGAGCGCGGCCAGGTCGTCCGGTCGCGTGGAGTCCCCCTGGATGAAATGCAGGTGCGGAGCGAAGCGGCGCCATGCCTCGTCGTCCCGGGGGCCGGGGATGCCCTCGCGCGCGAACGCGCGGAAGGCGTCGTCGCTCCAGGCGCGGCGGGAGAACCCGACCACGGCGAAGCGGTCGGGGATCTCGCCCTCCACCCGCAGATGGTACAGCGCGGGCAGCAGCAGCCGCTGGGCGAGGTCGCCCGTGGCTCCGACGATGACGAAGGTGACGGGATCGACGGTTGGGTGACGCATTCGGCCCTCTCCGCGGTCGAACGCCTCCGCCCGGGCGCGCATTCCTGGCGGTCCCGGCAAATTGACCCCCGGGGGAGCCCCGTGCTAGGCTGAAGCCGCATCGGGGCGTAGCGCAGCCCGGCAGCGCGCGTGGTTTGGGACCACGAGGTCGCCGGTTCAAATCCGGCCGCCCCGACCAGCCGGACTACCCTGCCAGCTGTCCTGCTATGCTTCTTTCCCGCGGGCGAGCTCGGTCGTGCGCTTGGGCCGGCTTTCGTGCCGCCCCAGGAAGTCGCTGGCGAGGTAGCGCTGGAGCAGATCCGTGATCTGCCGCTCACGGTCGGCGTTCCCGGCCCGGGCCTCCGCCACCCAGACCTTATCCACCCGGTACGACCGCAGCTGCCGCCCGTCCGAGAAGTGCACGAGCGGATGCTCCTTGGAGTCCTCCAGCACGACGATCTGCAGTCCGGTCAGGCCGAGCGCCCCGGCGGCGGCGTTGGCCCGGTCCAGGACCCACTGCCGCTTCGCGTCCGGCTGCTGTCCCGGCCCGATGCCCAGCGTGGAGGCGATCGTCCGGCCGGCCAGGGGGTTCAGATCGTAGGGGGGCACCGGCGCCATGTCCTTGCGGCGCTTGCGGACCGTCTCCATGAGGGACTCCCAGACGTCCAGCCCGGCCACCAGGAAGGCGAAGAGATAGATGAGGAATACCGCGAACGTCAGCGACCAGTAGGTGAAGAACTTGGCCAGGGCCGGGGGCATCCAGGGCATCAGCGCATCACCGCCTAATGGGATTTGGCATCCGGCGAGCACCTTCCTTCGGGGAAAACCTGGTATATAATAAGGCCTACGCTCCAAATCACCCAAAGGGGAGCCACAATGCGCCCAATCTGGAAGGGACACCTCACCTTCGGTCTGGTCACCATCCCGGTGAAGCTGTACACTGCCACCGAGTCCAAGGACATCCGCTTCCGCCTCCTGCACAAAGAGGACATGACCCCCATCCAGAACAAGCGCTACTGCCCCGCCCACGAGTCGATCGTGGAGTGGAACGACGTGGTGCGGGCCTTCGAGTACGCCAAGGGAAAGTACGTCCCCGTGACCGACGAGGAGCTCGACAACGTGCCCCTCGAGACGGCAGGCACCGTGAGCGTGAGCGCCTTCGTCGAGCTCTCCGAGATCGACCCCATCCACTACGACCGGTCGTACTACCTCGCCCCCGATGAGGGCGGCCAGAAGGCCTTCCGGCTGCTGCACGACACGATGGACGAGTCCCGGAAGATCGCCATCGGCAAGGTGGTGATCCGCGAGAAGGAACACCTCGTCGCCGTCCGGCCGTACGACGGGGCCCTGGTGATGTCCACGCTGTACTATGCCGACGAGGTGCGGGACATCGAGGACATCCCGGAGTTCCCGGTGCAGGCCAAGGTCCATCCCAACGAGAAGAAGATGGCGCTTCAGCTGGTCGAAGGACTGGCCGCCGAGTTCAAGCCGGATGAGTACAAGGACGAGTACCGCGACGCCCTGATGAAGGTGATCACCGCCAAGGTCGATGGGGCGCCGATCGAAGTCTCCGCGCGCAAGGAAGAGAAGGTCGTCGACCTCATGGAGGCGCTGCGGCGCAGCCTGGCGGCCACCAAGCAGGAGCAGCCGGCCCGCCGCACCCGCCGGGCCCGCCCCCGGGCCGCCGCCCTCCGCGAACGGCACCGCTGAGGCACGGTGGCCCAGGCCTACGTCGGGACCTCCGGCTTCAGCTACCCCGAGTGGAAAGGCACCTTCTATCCCGCCGGCGTGGGCGCGGACGAGATGCTGGCTTACTACGGCCGCGTCTTCCCCACGTGTGAGATCAACAACACCTTCTACCGCTATCCCAGCGACGGGACGCTGACCCAGTGGGCCCGGGCCGTGCCGCCCGCCTTCCGCCTCACCATCAAGGTCCACCGCCGCATCACCCACATCAAGCGCCTTGCGGATGTCGACGGCGACCTCGCCTTCCTCTATGAGCGGATGCAGGTGCTCGGGGAGCGTCTCGGGGTCCTGCTCTTCCAGCTCCCGCCTTCGCTGCGCTACGATGCTGCGCGGCTGGCAACGTTCCTCAGCCAGCTGCGTCCCGGAGCGGCGGCGGCGATCGAGTTCCGCCACGACTCCTGGCGCCGGGACGAGGTCTACGGGCTGCTGGCCGAGCACCGCGTCTCGCTCGTGGCGGCCGAAACGGACGACGAGGCGCAGCCGCGGCTCGCGGTGGGTCCGATCGCCTATCTCCGGCTGCACAAGTACCGCTACCGGGATGAGGAGCTCGAGGAACGGGCGGGATGGATCGGGGAGCAGGTGGCATCCGGGCGGGACGTGTACGCATACTTCACGCATGAAGAGGACACGCCGGGACCCGAGTATGCGAAACGGCTGATAGCGATGATCGGCCGCCGAAAACAATGACGCTGGACACGTATCGACAGAAACGCAGATTCAATCAGACGCCGGAACCTGAAGGTGGGCCGACGAGATCGGCCCCGCGGCTCCGTTTTGTGATTCAGGAGCACCACGCCACCAGGCTGCACTGGGACTTCCGGCTCGAGATGGGCGGCACCCTGAAGTCGTGGGCCGTCCCGAAGGGCCCCACCCTCGATCCCGGTGAGAAGCGGCTGGCCGTCCCCGTCGAGGATCACCCCATCGAGTACATGGAGTTCGAAGGGGTCATCCCCAAGGGCAACTACGGCGCCGGCACAGTGATGGTGTGGGACCGCGGGACCTACGACTCCCTCGAGGGCCCGCCCGAGCAGGGATACGAGAAGGGCAAGCTGACCGTGGTCCTGCACGGGGAGAAGCTGCGCGGGGAGTTCCACCTGGTCCGCACACGGATGGGCCGCGAGACGCAGTGGCTGATGTTCAAGAAGCGGGACGCGGACGCCGTCCCAGGCTGGAAATCGCCCGAGCCGTCGGTGTCGGTGAAGACCGGCCGGACCATCCCTCAGATCGCGGGACAGGAGACCCACCGCTGGCAGTCCGCGGCCGGACCGGAACGTCCCGCCGCAGCCAGGTCTGATCCAACCGAGCGGAAGCGCGGGGGGCGCCGATCTCCAAAGGGAACACCGAAGAACCTGCCGAAGCTGCGCACCCTCCACCTGGACAAACCGGGCAAGGATCCCTTCCCCGCCGACGTCAAGCCGACCCTGGCTACCCTCACCGAGAAGCCCTTCGACGATCCCCGCTGGCTGTTCGAGGTGAAGTGGGACGGCATCCGGGCGATCTCGTACGTGCGGCGGGTGGGATCAGAGCGGCAGGTCACCATCCGGAGCCGCGGCGGACACGTCATCAACGAGCAGTTCCCCGAGGTGGTGGACGCGCTGTACGATCTCGACCTCCCGGACGCCGTGCTGGACGGGGAGATCGTGGCGCTGGATCCCTCGGGCCGCTCCTCCTTCCCCCTCCTGCAGCAGCGCGGCACCCTGCAGGGAGCGGCGCAGCCGCCGCTGGCGTACTACGTCTTCGACCTCCTGTACGTAAACGGCCACGACCTGACCGCGCGCCCTCTGCGCCAGCGGCGGGAAGCGCTGGTCGCCCTGCTCACCGAGCATCCGCTGGTGCGGGTCTCCGACGCCGTCCCGGAGGAGGGCCGGGCGTTCTACGCCGCGGCGCGCGACCTCGGCATCGAGGGCATCGTGGGCAAGCGCGCGGACAGCCCCTATCAGCCCGGGAAACGGACGGGCGACTGGGTGAAGCTGAAGGTGACGCAGGAGCTCGACGCGGTGATCGGGGGGTTCACGCGTGGGCAGGGCGCGCGCGCGAAGACCTTCGGGGCCGTGCTGGTGGGCGCCTACGACGGCGGGCGGCTTCGCTACATCGGCCACTGCGGCGGCGGCTTCACCGATACCGAGCTGACCCGGGTATACAAGCAGCTCAAGGAGCGCGTCCAGGACGCCTGTCCCTTCGACACCGTCCCCCCCTCCAACGAGAAGGTGACCTGGGTCCGGCCGGATCTCGTCACGCGGATCGTATACGGAGGGTGGACGAGGGACGGCATGCTGCGCTTCCCCGTCTACGCGGGCCTGCGGGATGACAAGGGCGCCGACGAGGTGAAGCTCGAGCGCCCCACACCTCCCCCATCCGGGAACGGCCAGAGCCAACCGAAGCCTGCGACGCCCCTGAAGGCGGTGAAGCCGGCGAAGGCACGCAAGCTCCACCCGCTCGAGCAGGCGCTGGAGGAGGCGGGCCTCCGGGTGGAGCTGACGAACCTGGACAAGGTCTTCTGGCCCGAAGCGGGCTATACCAAAGGCGACCTCATCGAGTACTATCTGCGGGTCGGGCCGGTGATGCTGCCGCACCTGCGGGACCGGCCGGTCACGCTGCGCCGCTTCCCCAACGGGATCGCCGGGGAGTTCTTCTATCAGAAGGACGTGCCCGACGCGCCGCCCTTCGTCACGATCGTGCCGATCGCCAGCGAGCGCACCGGCAGTACGATGGCCGCGCCGGTCTGCAACAACCTGGAGACGCTGCTCTGGCTGGCGCAGCTTGCGGACATCGAGATCCACACCTGGTTCAGCCGGACCACGCCCCTCGCCCGCGCGGAGAAGGCCGGCCGGGCGGGCACGGAGTTCGCCGCATCACCCGAGGCGCTGCGCGAGAGCGTGCTCAACCGGCCGGACTACGTCGCCTTCGACATCGACCCCTACCTGTTCCCGGACAACAAGCTGCCGCAGCGCAAAGGCGAGAAAGATCCGGACTACTCGCGGCGGGGCTTCGAGGCGGCGCGCGAGGCGGCGTTCCTGGTGCGCGACGTCCTGAAGACGCTCAAGCTGGAGAGCTTCGTGAAGGCGTCCGGCAAGACGGGGCTGCACGTCTTCGTGCCGATCGTGCGGGCGTACACCTTCGAACAGGTGCACGAGTTCGCCAAGACCGTGACCCAGTATCTGGAAGGGCGCTACCCCAAGAAGCTGACGACGGCCTGGGCGGCCGAGAAGCGGGTCGGCAAGGTCTTCCTCGACTACAACCAGAACCGCCTCGGGGCGACCCTGGCGGGGCCGTACAGCATCCGGCCCACGCCTCAGGCTACCGTGGCGCTTCCGGTCACGTGGAAGGAAGTCGAGCAGGGCTTCGACCCCCTCGACTTCACGCTCCGCACGGTGCCCGGGCTGATGAAGAAGCGCAAGGATGCGTGGCGGGACCTGCCCGCCCGGCCCCAGCGCCTCGAGCAGCACCTCTGAGGCGTCGCTCCGGTCAGTCGGCGGCGTCCAGGCTCCGGACGGCCAGCTTCTTCACGTACGGACGCGCCGCGGCGAAGGCGCGGGCGCGGTGGCTGAGGCGGTTCTTCACCGCGAGCGGCAGCTGGGCCATCGTCTTCCCGTAGGCCGGCACGAGGAAGATCGGATCGTACCCGAACCCGCCCGATCCCCGCGGCGCGGTGGCGATCCTCCCCTCGCAGGTGCCCTCGAAGGTGCGCACCTCGCCCGCCGGCAGGGCCACGGCGACCACGGCCCGGTAGCGCGCCGTGCGGCGCTCGGAGCCGACCTGATGAAGCAGTTTCAGGATGCGGCCGTTGCGCGCCGAGTCCGAGGCGGCGTCCCCGAGGAAGCGGCGGGACAGCGGGCCGGGCTGGCCCTCGAGCGCATCCACCTCGAGGCCGGAGTCGTCGGCCACGGCGATGCGGCTGGTGAGGCGCGCCACCGTCGCGGCCTTGCTGATCGCGTTCTCCGTGTAGGTGAGCCCGTCTTCGGGCAGCTCGCCGATCTGCGGGAATGCCTCCAGCGAGTAGACCTGGATGGGCAGATCGTGCATCAGCTCGATGAACTCGCGCACCTTGCCCGGATTGCGGGTGGCCAGCACGACCTCGAGGAACCCCGGGGCCACCGGCACGGCGAACGACGCCGGGCGGCGGCGCGGGCGCAGGACCATCGGGGTGCGGCGGCGCACGGAGGGGCGGGCCATCAGCGGGGGATCCCCGCCAGCACGTCGGCGAGGGCCTCGCGCTGGCGCGCGATCAGCCGCTTGATCCCGCGCTCGGCGAGGGACAGCATCTGCTGCATCTCGTCGCGTGTGAAGGGCAGTCCCTCCGCCGTGCCCTGAACCTCGACGAACCGGCCGGCCTCCGTCATCACCACGTTCATGTCCACCCGCGCGCGGGAGTCCTCCTGGAAGTTCAGGTCCAGCACCGTCTCGCCGTCCACGATCCCGGCGCTGGTCGCGGCGAGGAACTCCCGCAGCGGCCACCAGCCGAGGGCCCCGGTCTTCCGCAGCACGTGCAGGGCGTCCACCAGCGCCACGAACGCCCCGGTGATCGCCGCGGTCCTCGTGCCCCCGTCCGCCTGCAGGACGTCGCAGTCGATCCAGATCGTGCGCTCCCCCAGCTTGTCCAGGTCGACCGCGGCGCGCAGCGACCGCCCGACCAGCCGCTGGATCTCCTGGGTCCGGCCGCTCGGCCGGCCGACGTCGCGCTGGGTGCGCTCGCTTGTCGCCCGCGGCAGCATGCCGTATTCGGCGCTGATCCACCCGCGCGCGGTGCCCCGCATCCAGGGCGGGACGCGCTCGTCGATGCTGGCCGAGCAGACGACCTTCGTGTCGCCCAAAGTGATGAGCGCCGATCCCTCCGCGTACTTGAGGAAATGGCGCGTGATGGTGACCGGACGCAGTTCGTCGGGCTGCCGCCCGTCGGCGCGGGGCATCGGCTGCTCAAACCTCGTAGTGCTCAGACTTCGTAGGTGGATCCTTCGTCTACGGCAAGAACGGCGCCGAACTCTTTCGCTGCGGCGGCAACCGACTCCTTGACAG
>DASUAK010000069.1:0-16631 GCA_035763845.1 bacterium
CTGCCCGGCGGCCCCCGGGTGTCGACCGCCGTCGGGATCGTGATCATGCTCTACATCCTGGTCGGTCTCGCCCCCGTCGCCCTGATCGCTCCGGAGGAGCTGGAAGCCAGTGCCTCTCCCCTCGCGACCGCGGTGGGTCCGGGCCGGCCCGTCGCCGCCCGCGCGCTGGGGGCGGTGGCGCTGTTCGCGACGCGAACACGGCCCTGGCCGGGTCGCTGCTCCTGCTGCCCTTCGGGCGGGTGGCGTTCGTCGGCGGGCTGGCCTCCCTCGCGGCGCTGGCGGCGTTCACCGCCGTGAACTTCTCCTTGATCCTCCTCCGCCGCCGGCGGCCGGATCTGGTTCGTCCCTTCCGGGTCCCCGGTCAGGTGCGCGGTATCCCGGTGCTGCCCATCCTGGGGATGGCGGCCGCGTCCGGACTCGCCGCGCAGCTTCCCCGAGACGTGTACGCCGGGGCGGGCGCGTTCGTGGCCCTCGCGGCCGGCGGCTATGCGGTCCGCCGCGTGCTGCGGCGGCGGTGAAGGCCGTGCTGTTCGACCTCGACGGCACGCTCCTCCGCGTGGACACGCAGGCGATGATCGACGCGTACGTGCGCGCGCTGGCGCGCTGGTTCGCCGATCGCATCCCCCCGGGGCGGTTCCTGCGGGCTCTGCACACGGCGACGCAGGCGATGATGCGCAACGAAGATCCGGCCCGGACGAACCGGGACGTCTTCGCGGCCGCCTTCTATCCCGCCATCGGGACCAGCGAGGCGGCGATGGCCGGGCCGCTCGCGGAGTTCTACGCCCGCGCCTATCCCACGCTGCGCGGCTCGGTCCGGCCGGATCCCGCGGCCCGGCAGGCCGTCCGCGCCGCCCTCGACCGCGGCCTGCAGGCGGTGATCGCCACGCAGCCCATCTTCCCCGAGACGGCCATCCGCCAGCGGCTCGCGTGGGCCGGCATCGGCGACCTGCCCTTCGCCCACATCACCACGTACGAGACGGCACATTTCTGCAAGCCTCATCCAGGATACTTCCTCGAGATCGCGGAGACGATCGGCCGGGAGCCGGGCGAGTGCCTCATGGCGGGCAACGACGCGGACCACGACATCGCCGCGTCGCGCGTGGGGATGCGCACCTTCCTCGTCACGGACCACGTGATCGGCCGGGCGGCCGCACTCCCCGCGATCGACCACACCGGCACGCTGGCGGATCTCGCCGCCTTCCTGGCCCGGGACGACCGCTAGCGCCAGCCCTCGCGCGCGCACCCTTCAAACGATCGCCCGTCGAGGCGCAGCGATGCGGTGAGGGCATAGTACGCGTCGGACATCCCGTCGCTGCAGTCCGCCTCCCGCAGCTCCAGACGCAGACGCCCTCCGCCCGCGCCTTCCGTCTCGTACACGCGGCCATCGGCCTGCAGCCGCGGAGCGGTCGGGGGGAAGGTGACGGGAGCGAGGTCCGGGGCTTCGAAGTGGATCTCCGACGGGGTGACGGTGACGGCCCAGAACGGCTCGTTCCCGAGCGCCCGGACCACGACGTCGTCCAGCGCGCTCCGGCAGCCCGCAGTCTCGTGCGCCGCGTAGCGGATGCCGGTGACGAGCAGCGTCCTTCCGGGGGCCCGGCGGCCCACCACCTCGACGTACAGCGGGGTCGGATCGGCGCCGGCATCGCGCGCGGCGATCTGCGCCAGCATCCCCCCCGTGGCATCCACCACGGCCTGCCGGGCGGTCTCCCCGCAGGGCGTCAGCGTCCACGGCGTTCCCGGGGCAAGCATGCCGCGGAAGCGTTCGACCGTGGATGTGGTCCCGCTCGGCCGCCTGGCGAGGAGGAGCCCGATGGTGAGGACGGCAAGGGTGAGCAGGGCGGCGGCGCCCAGGAGGCGCGCGCGGTCAGGAGCGGGCCGGCTCATGCGGCGCGGGCGGCACGCGCTTCTTCATCACGACGAGGGTGCCGCGGCCGCGGCGCCCGGGCTGGTGGATCTCCACCGTGTCCATCAGCCTGCCGATGAGGTAGAGTCCCCGGCCGCCCCGGCCGGGGGGCGGGAGCTCTCGAGGGACGCTGAGCCCCGGGGCGACCGGCCGGCCGGAGTCGTGGATCTCGATCGTGAGGAAAGCGCCATCGAAGTCGATGTCCAGTTCGACCTGCCCCTCCGGACCGCCTCCGTAGGCGTGCAGGTACGCGTTCCCCACCGCTTCAGCCACCGCGACCTGGATGTCGCGCGCCGCATCGCTGTCGAAGCCCGCGAGCCGGGCCGCTGCGGCGGCGAAGACGCGCGCAATCGGCACAGATGCAGGATGCGTGTACAGCCGGCAGGTGGTCTTCCAGCGACGCCGGGCACGCTTCACGGCCGGTCGCCGCCTCCGGTCAGGTGCGCTATCGCCTCATTCACGCTGTGGAGCACCCGGACGGGGCTCTCGGGCCACACGATCTCGAGGATGCGTATCACCGCGCGAGGAGCTGACGCCAGGACGACGGAGGCGCCGTTGCCCGCCGCCACCGCCTCGATCGCCCGGACCCCGGCCAGATCGAAGTAGCTGACATCCGCCAGGTCGAGGATGACCGGCCGTCCCTCGGCGATCAGGCGGAACAGCTCCGCCTGAAGGCGCGGCGCGCTGGTGACGTCCACCTCGCCGCTGACGCGCGCGACGCTCGCCGGCAGGCGATCCTCGATCGTGATGCGGATGAGACTCTCTGAGGCGTTCCCCGACGTCCCCACAGAGGCGTTATTCCCCGCCGGTGGGTCCCTCGCTGCGGGGGACGGGGGGTCAGGGCCGCCAGGCGATCGAGGGGCCCATGCTGAGGTCGCCCGCGGCGGCGCCGATGCGGCGGCGGCCGCTCCCGTCGGGGCGCATCACCACGACGCTCAGGCCCCGCTCATCCGCGGTGAGGAACGCCAGCCAGCGGCCGTCCGGCGACCACGCCGGCAGCATGTTGGCGCCCGATGCCGTGAGCCGGCGCAGCCCGGTGCCGTCGGTGTTCATCACGTAGAGCTGCGAATCGCCCACCCGGGCGACGACGAAGGCGATGCGCCGGCCGTCCGCCGACCACGCCGGCGCGTAGCCGGTGGAGAGGCGGCGCACGTTGGAGCCGTCGCGGTTCACGAGCGCGATCTGCTGCTCGGCGCGGCCGACGCGGGTCACGTACGCGAGCGCGCGGCCGTCAGGCGACCAGGCCGGGTGCAGCATGCCGGGCCGCAGCAGGACGCCGGTGGGCTCCATCGTCAGCTCACCGCGCCCGTAGGCATTGCCCACGTAGGTGTCCGGCCGGCTCAGCTGCCGCACGCCGCCGCCGTCCGCGCGCATCACGAACAGCTGCGGCACACCGCCGTCCCGTGTCGAGACGAAGGCGATCCACCGCCCGTCGGGTGACCAGACGGGGACGGTGCTGCGTCCGGGCGGGCCGGTGAGCCGGCGCCGCCCCGAGCCGTCGGCGTTCACCACGTAGATCTGCTCGTCCCCGTTCTGCCTGAGGACGTAGACGATGCGGCGGCCGCCGGGCGACCAGCCGGGGAAGATGTGATCGCCCGCGCCGGAGGTGAGGACGCGGGCCCGCCCTCCGGAGGCGTCCCTGACGTAGATCTGCCAGGGGCCGTTGCGGGAGGCGGCATACACCAGGCGGCGTCCATCCGGGGACCAGGCCGGCGAGTGCGCGGCGCCGTCGGCGGGCGTGAGCGGCCGGGGCACTCCGCCGATCGCCGCGAGCGCGATCCGCGACGCGCCCCGATCGAACGCCACGAAGGCCAGCTGCCGTTCGGGTCCCGCCGCTCCGGCTGATCCCACGCACGCGGCGGCGGCGAGGAGGGCGGCGAGCAGGCGGGCGATGAGCGGGCGGGCGGCCATCATGGTCCCCAGCATAGCGCCGGGGCGGGGGAAAAAGGAGTGTTGATGTTGCCGTCTTGGCATCAAGGAGGACGTATGATGAATCGATCCCCGCGAGTCCGGATGCTGCTTGCCCTGCTGATCATCCTCGCCCTGGCCGGCTGCCGGCCCGCGGCGCAGCAGCCGCAGCAGCCCGCGGCCAAGAACCCCGACACGCTGACCGTGGTGCGGTTCGGCGATCCGGAGACGTTGGACCCCGCCTACGCCTACGACACCGCCAGCTCGGAGATCCTCCTCTGGAACATCTACGAGACGCTGCTCTTCTTCGAAGGGGAGTCGACCTCCGAGTTCGTCCCGCTGCTGGCCACGGAGGTTCCCAGCGCCGGCAACGGCGGCATCAGCGGCGACGGCCTCACCTACGCCTTCACCATCCGGGAGGACGTCAAGTTCCATGACGGCAGCGCGCTGACGGCCGAGGACGTCAAGTACTCCCTGCTGCGCTTCATGTTCATGGACCGGGACGGCGGTCCGTCCTGGATCCTCCTCGAACCGATCCTGGGCGTCTCATCGACCCGCGACGACGCGGGCACGCTGAACGCCGCGCTGTTCGACCAGGCCGATCGGGCCATTCAGGTGCAGGGGAACACGGTCTCGATCACGCTGAAGCAGCCCTTCGCGCCCTTCCTGGCGATCATGGCCCAGTGGTCCACCGTCACCAGCAAGGCCTGGGCCGCCGGCCAGGGTGACTGGGACGGCACGAAAGCGGGGCTGCAGGCGCTCAACAATCCGACCGAGCCGTCGGGCACCAAGTTCTTCAGCGCCGGCGTCGGCACGGGTCCCTTCAAGCTGGCGTCCTGGGACCGGCAGAACCGGCAGGTCGTGCTGGAGCGCAACGACGCCTACTGGCGCGAGCCGGCGAAGCTCGCCCGCGTGGTGTTCCGCGTGATCGAGGAGTTCGGGCCGCGCAAGCTCATGCTCGAGCAGGGGGACGCGGACATCGTCACCGTCAACCGTCCCGAGCAGAGCCAGGTGACCGGGATCGAGGGCGTGGAGGTGGTCGACGACATCCCGCAGCTGTCCAACGTCGGTATCTTCATGAACCTCAACGTGAAGACCGGCGGCGGCAACCCCGACGTCGGCAGCGGGCGGCTCGACGGCAACGGCATCCCGGCCAACTTCTTCGCCGACGTGAACGTCCGGCGCGGCCTGGCCCAGGCCATCGATTACGAGGCGGCGATCCGCGACTGCTACCGCGGCAAGGCGCAGGTCGGGCACGGCCCCATCCCGCGGGGGCTGGTCGGCTACGATGAAGGGCGCGACTGGTACACGTTCGATACCAGCCGGGCCGGCTCGGCCTTCCGCGAGGCCCAGGACGGACGCCTCTGGGATACCGGGTTCAAGTTCACCGTGCTCTTCAACAGCGGCAACACGGCCCGGCAGTGCCTGGCGCAGGTCATCAAGACCGGGGTCGAGTCGCTCAACCCCGAATTCAAGGTGGACGTGCGCGGCGTGACCTGGGCGCAGTATCTCTCGCTGTACCGGGAGGGGAAGCTGCCGCTGTGGATCCTCGGCTGGGCGGCGGACTATCCCGACCCGGACAACTTCGTCAGCCCCTACATGCACAGCACGGGCACGTATGCGAGCGCCCAGAGCTACAAGAACCCGCAGGTGGACCAGCTGATCGAGCAGGCCCGCAGCGAGACCGACCAGGGCAAGCGGGCCCAGATCTACGAGCAGCTGCAGGGGATCGCGCACAACGACGTCTTCACCGTGTGGCTCGACCCGGTCGCGCTACAGGTGATGCGGGAGTGGGTAGAGGGCTGGTACAGCAACCCGACCTTCCCGGGCCTGTACCTCTATCCGATCAGTAAGGTCTGACCGGGGCGCTAGTCGCCCAGCAGGCTCAACAGCTCGCGGGCGGTGAGGTCGCCGACCCGCCGCCCCCGCAGTGTGTCCGGCAGAGTGAGGCGGCGGAAGCGCACGTAGTCGAAGACGGCGCGCAGATCGGGGCTGCCCTCAGGCGGCCGGACGGCCGTGCTGTTGAAGGCTTTGAAGGGCGCGCCGGCGGAGAGGCCGTCGTACTTCCCGCGGATCGTCGTCCAGTCGGTCATCGCGGTGATCCCGGCCTGCACCGACCGGCCGCCCAGCGCGGGCTCCTCGATGAGACCCGGTCGCATCCCCCCGAAGCGCCCGAGCACGCCCCGGCTCTCGAGGTGGGTGGCCGTCCAGGCGCCGCCCTCGAAGCGGTACAGGAGCACGAACGAAGCGCCGATGCGGGCGATCCGCAGGTCGACCCACTCCGCCCGGCCCGTGCGCCACTCCAGCGCCGACCGGCCGGCGATCGTGACCGTGGTCTCGAGGGCCGGGCCCCGGCCCCCGGGACCTGAGGCCAGGCCCGCGGTGAGGGAGAGGTACGTTTCGTCCTCGGGCTTCCACGTCTCCGCCGTGCCCGCGCGCGGCACTCGGATCATCACCCCGGCGAGCGACCCCTCGACATCGGGGAACTCTCTGGTGCGTCCGGCCGTGCGTACGCGGGTGGTGAGGACGAAATCCCCGGTGACGTCCTTGTAGAGGAAGGGTGCGCGGAATCCGGCGTACCAGACGCTGGTCAAAGGCTGGATGAACAGATGGCCGCGGCTCGTGCTATCGACATCGAGGGTCTCGATCTGGCTGGGCCAGCCCTCGACGGCATCGTGGCGCTTCCACTGGGCGAGGCGCCCCGCGTCGTCGAACTCGTCGCTGAGCCCGCCCAGGTCGTCGCTCTGCCCGGCCGCAGGTCCCACCAACAGCAGCAGGACGGCGGCCGCGGCACGGATCAGCCGCCGCATCCTCCGTCTGCGGGCCGCGGGCGTCAGACCAGCCCCGCGAACAGCGCCGTGCCGAGGACCCCGTAGGAGAAGGTAAGCAGCGAGCCCGCGATGAGCTCCAGGTGCTCCGGGACGCGGAGCAGCCGCAGGGTGATCGCGGTCATCGGAAGGATGACCAGATAGGCCACGAACACGAAGATGACCATGCCCCTACCTCGCCGTGACGAGATGCCCCGAGAGACGCGTTGCCGAAAAACTCATTGCGCACTATAACATGCCCCCAAGGGGGCGGACAATATTCCACCGGGCGGATAGTAGAGAAGGGACCCCGCCCCGCACGGGGTCCCTCTCCTGGTACCGTCCCTACTGTGTGGCTGGGACGGTCCGTCCGTTGAACACCTTGCCGGGCTTCCACGGGGTCCCCAGGACGGGCAGCAGCACCCGGTCCAACCCGTAGTAACCGGCGACCTTCCACGCCAGGATCAGCAGGATCGCCAGCGTGAACAGCAGTGGATTGGTGCTTGCCGTGCCGGCCATCATGAAGTTCCAGTTCATGACGGCGCCGAAGAAGGCGGCGATGCCGACGAATGCCCCGAGGATCAGGGTGATCCCGATGGCCAGCTCGCCGTAGGCGACGAGCTTGGCGAACCAGGTGTAGGACTGGGTGTCCAGCAGATACTGGATGAAGCTCCGGTACCACTCGAAGGCGATGGCCGGCCGGGCCGGCGCATCCGGCACCGCGGCGGCCCGCTCCCAGAAGCCCTTGAGCGCCGCGCCGTTGCCGGTCCAGGCCTCGACCCCGACCTTGTGCAGGCCGGCCTCGATCCACTGATAGCCGAGCCAGATCCGGACCGCCGCCCACAGCCAGGCGAGCCGGGTGCTGCTGAACAGCATGCGCGCGATCGGCGGGTCGCTGTAGTACTCCACAGCCTTGACCGATGCTCTTGCCATTCTCTTGCCTCCTTCTGTCGTCGGGGGGCGGTTCGGCCGCCCCCGCGGGGCTGATCGCTTCGCGTGCTTCGTTCCCTAGCCCACCCTCAGCCTATGGCCCGCACGGGGGAGGGACTATCAGGCAGGTGCCCCATTTTGGAGTCAGGCCGCATCTGAAGGCCAAATCGGGCCCGGGCCCGATGGCCGCTGCGTGCGGAGCGCACATAGAGTGAGCCTAAAGGGGTAGTGCTGTCGCCGCGCTGACACCCTCGCGCGGCAGGTGGTCGTGAGATGGGGCTCCGCAGCCGGATCATGCTGCTCGTCGCCCTTGGGCTCGTCATGGCGACCGCGCCGATCGGCGTCATGGGGATGGGCATGGTGCGTGTCGCCACGGACCGGGTCCTGGACGAGCGCCTCACGATGACCCGGGTGACGGCGGCCCATCTCGGCAACCGTCTGGCGCAAGGCTGGGGCGAGCTGCAGCAGCTCAGCGGCCTGGCCGCCTCGCGCATGGCGGCCGCCGGCCCGGGCCCGATCCAGGTCGAGCTTGCGCCCTTCGCCTCACGATCGGCGCTCTTCAACGGCGGCATCTTCCTCACCGACGCCTCCGGTCGGATCCTCGACCAGGGGCCGGAATCGCCGCCCCTGCCGGTCTCCGTGACGTCGGATCCCGCCCTCGGGCGCACCCTGGCGACAGGCCTGCAGCAGACGAGCGCGATCATCCGCGTGGGCGACCGGGGCATGATCCTGTTCGCCGTCCCGGTGCTCGCCGGGCCCGAGCGCGTCAGCGGCGCCGTCGGTGGGATCATCGACCTGAGCACGCCCGTCCTGTTCTCGATGATCGGCGGAGTAGCCGTGGGTTCGAGCGGGCACGCGGCCATCGTGGCCCACGACGGGACCGTGGTCGCCAGCACGGACAGCGTGGAGCTCTTTTCCCGCAACGAGCACCCGCAGTTCTTCGGCACGTTCATCGCCGAGGGACGTCCGATCATCGGTTCCACCCGGGAAGACCACGGCGCCGGCATCGAGGGTCCGGTCCACGTGATGGCGTTTGCCCCGATCACCTCGGTGCCCTGGGGCCTCGGGATCGGGCAGGATGAGAGCGAGACATTCGGGCCCATCCGCCGGCTGCGCGACCGGTTTCTGATCTTCGAACTCCTTGTGCTCTGCGCCGCCCTCACCTTTGCCTGGCTGGACACGACCGCTGTGGCGGCCCCCCTGCGGATGCTGCAGCACGCCGCCGAGCGGATCGCCGGGGGGGATCTCGATCACCCCATCGACGTGCGCCGCGGGGACGAGGTCGGCATGCTGGGAGCGAGCTTCGAAGCGATGCGCCTGCGCCTGCGCCGGACGCTCGAGGAGAACGTGAGGCTGCAGGATCGGCTGCAGTCCGTCGCGGTACTGGAGGAGCGGGAGCGGATCGCCCGGGAGATGCATGACAGCGTCGGTCAGGTCCTGGGCTATGTCAACACCAAGGCCCAGGCGGTGAAGGTGCTCCTGGAAACGGGGAAGCCCCGCGAAGCCCGGATCCAACTCGTGCAGCTGGAAGACGCCGCGCGGACCGTCTACGCCGACCTGCGGGAGGCGATCCTCAGCCTGCGGACGCCCTCCTCGCCCGACCGTCCGCTGACCACTGTCGTCCAGGAGTATGTGCAGCGCTTCTCCGAGCTCAGCGGCATCGAGACGCGCCTGACGGTCTCGGGCGATCCGGCCCGCTCCGTCCCGGGCCGGACCACGGATCTCCATCTCCTGCGCATCATCCAGGAAGCCCTGACCAACGTGCGCAAGCACGCGGCCGCCCGCCGGGCCTGGGTGCGGTTCGAGGCGGAGGGCGGCGGGCTGACCGTGAGCGTGAGCGACGACGGTGTGGGCCTGTCCGGGGCGGCGCCGCGCGACGGTGCGGGCGCCGGATTCGGACTGCAGACGATGCGTGAGCGCGCCGAGGCCGTCGGCGGCACGCTGACGGTGCGCGGGCGCGAGGGGGGCGGCACGGTGGTCGAGGTCTGTCTGCCGGAGCGGGTGGCATGACGATCCGCATCCTGCTGGCGGACGATCACCCGCTCTTCCGCGACGGCGTACGCAGCCTGCTCGAGGCCCGGGGCATGCTCGTGGTGGGGGAGGTCGGGGACGGCCGGGAGGCGGTGGAGGCGGCCCTGCGCCTACGGCCGGACGTGGTCCTGATGGACATCACGATGCCGCACATGGACGGGCTGGCGGCCACCCGGCTCATCAAGTCCGCCGCCCCGGCGATCAAGATTGTCATCCTCACCGTGTCCGACGAGGACCGCATGCTGTTCGAGGCGATCAAGAGCGGGGCCGAAGGCTACCTGCTCAAGAATCTCGAGGCCCGCGAGTTCTTCACGCTGCTCCAGGGCGTCGATCGCGGCGAAGCGCCGATCTCCCGCGCGCTGGCCGGGCGCATCCTGGAGGAGTTCGGCCGCCGTCCGGAGCGCGCCGGCCCCCATCTCCAAGACGAGCTCACGGACCGCGAGCGCGAAGTGCTGCGTTCGGCCAGCAGCGGCGCCGGCAACCGCGAGATCGCCGGCGAGCTGCACATCTCCGAGAACACCGTGAAATTCCACATGAAGAACATCCTCGACAAGCTCCACCTGCGCAGCCGGGCCGAAGTGGTGGCCTATGCCGCCCGACGCGCGCAGCGCCCCGACGACCCCGCATCCTAGCACCCCCGTGCGCTGACCCCACCTACCCCTGCGGGTAGGCCGGCGGCGAAAGACTACCCCCCCGCGCGTTGTGACGCCGGCCCCGTCCCCGTAGCGTGGGATACGGCAGTGCGCCCAAATGAATCTGGCCACTGGGTGGCCACTGGGAGGAAATGGAGATGAGTCGACTCGCGATTGTTCTCGCGTTCGTCCTTGTTGGTGCCACCATGGCCGCGGCAGCGGGGGATCTGAGCCGCCAGGCTCCGGTCGAGCTGCGCGTGATCCTGGGGGCAAAGGACGCGGAGTACGCGATCAGTCCCAAGACGTGGAACCTGCAGACCGGCAAGCTCTACAAAGTGACCCTCGTCAACGAGGGCAAGCTCAAGCACGAGTGGATGGCACCCGAGTTCACGCTCAACATCTGGACCCGCAAGGTGCAGGTCGGCGGCGTGGAGGTCAAGGGCGTCATCAGCGAGATCGAGGTCGGGCCCGGGACGAAGGCCGAGTGGTGGTTCGTGCCGATCCGGACGGGGACGTTCGAGATGGCCTGCGAGCTGGAGGGGCACCGGGAGAAGGGCATGTTCGGCAAGGTCGTGGTCAAGTAATCTGCTCCGGGGATCGGGGCACGTGCTCGGCGCCCCGATCCCCGTGGGTGCGGGACGTGTGGTGAGGTCAGGCCGAGGACGGAGGCGCGAGATGCAGAGCGGCGGATGGTCGGTCTTCAGCGCGGGGTTCGTGGTCGTGCTTCTCCTGATGGGCGGGGGATATCTCCTGACGCAGGCCTACGCGCCGCCGGCGTCGGCCACCGCTCCCTTGACCCCGGAGGTCCGCCAGTTCCGGGTCTTCCTGCACACCTTCGAGTCCGGGGAGGAGCGGCTGCACTACTGGACGCCGGCCACCATCATCGTCAACGACGGCGATTCGGTCATCCTGCGGATCACCAACACCGATGGAGAAGACCCCCACGGCTTCTCGCTGGGGGCGCTCAACCTCTCCGTGCCGTCTGTCGCCCCGGGGGAGACCGTCACCCTGCGCTTCCAGGCGTCCCGTCCCGGGATCTATCACTTCGGCTGTACCCTGGTGGGGTGTGCCGTCGACCACGAGGATCAGACCGGAGAGTTCGTCATTCTTCCGGGGCGGTGAGGCCGTGCTGTCGCGCCGCTCGTTCCTGAAGGTCTTCGCCGGGATGGCCGCGGCTACGCCGCTGGCCGGCGGCGCGGCCCTCTTTCGCCGCTGGCGGGCGGGTCTGGGCAGCCGGGGCGCGCCCGCGCTCGTCGCAGCGCCGGGGGTCGACCGTACGCTCGTCCATCTCGCCGACGTCCCGGCCCGCGACGGCGATGCGACCATCGCGTACGCCGCCTCGCCTCCCGCGCCCGCCGCGGCAGGCCTTGCGCAGCGGCGCTGGGTGATGGTGATCGACCTGGCCAGGTGCGACGGCTGCCGCGAGTGCACGCGGGCCTGCTCGGCGATGCACTTCGCCCCCGCGGGCCAGGAGTGGATCCGCGTGTACGAGATGCGCGACAACGACGCCGCCGCCCCGTACTGGCTGCCGCGGCCCTGCATGCACTGCGACAACGCGCCCTGCGTCAAGGTCTGCCCCGTCAGCGCCACCTGGAAGCGCGCCGACGGCATCGTGATGCAGGACACGTCGCGCTGCATCGGCTGCCGGTTCTGCATCGCCGCCTGCCCCTACGGGGCGCGCAGCTTCAACTGGGTGGAGCCGCCGGCCGCGCAGCCGGGCCGCGGGGCGGCCTACGATGAGGCGTGGAACCAGGTCCATCGCAAAGGCACGACTGAGAAGTGCATCTTCTGTCCCGGCCTCCTGAACGAGGGCCGGCTTCCGGCCTGCGCCACGGCGTGTCCGATGGGCGCGGTGTACTTCGGAGATCAGGCGGAGGACGCGGCCACGAACTCCCAGGGGGAAACGGTGCGCCTGTCCGCGCTGATCCAGCAGAACGCGGGGTACCGGCTCATGGAGGAGCTCGGCACCGAGCCCCGCGTCTACTACCTGCCGCCGCGGAAGCGCGCGTACCCCGCGCCGCCTCAGGGCGGCGGGCACGCGGTGATCCCCGGAGGACACCGATGAGGGACTGGCTGGGGCGGCCCCGCTTCTCCACGCGTGAGGAGGCCGTGCTGGCCTCGATGCGGGCCACCGGCCCCGCCTACTATGCCCTGGTCGGCGCGCTGGTCGCGGTCATCGGGTGGGGCCTGATCGCCTATGCCGTGCAGCTGCGCCACGGGCTGGGCGTGACCGGTCTGCGTGACAATTTCATGTGGGGCGTGTACATCACGAACTTCGTGTTCTTCATCGGTGTCAGCCACGTCGGGGCCTTGATGTCGGCCATCCTGCGCCTGACCGGGGCGGAGTGGCGGCGGCCGATCACGCGGATGGCGGAGGCGATCACGTTCGCGTCGCTGCTGATGGGCGCGCTGATGCCGTTCGTGGACATGGGGCGGCCCGACCGCATCCTGAATCTCATCCTGCACGGCCGGCTCCAGTCGCCCATCTTGTGGGACATGCTGTCCATCACCACCTACCTGACCGGGAGCACCCTGTTCCTCTTCGTGCCGATGATCCCCGACATCGCCCTGCTGCGGGACCATTTCAAGGATGGCCCGGCCTGGCGCCATCGCCTGTACACCGTCCTGGCGCTCGGCTGGCGGGACACGGCGGGCCAGCGGCACCGGCTGGAGACGGTCATGGCCGTGCTGGCCGTGCTGATCATTCCCATCGCTATCTCCGTGCACACCGTCGTGTCCTGGATCATGGCCATGACGCTCCGCGCGGGATGGAACAGCACTATCTTCGGTCCGTACTTCGTCTCGGGCGCGTTGTTCAGCGGGGCCGCGGCCGTCGTCACGGCGATGGCGGCGTTCCGGTGGGCGTACCATCTGGAAGACTACATCACCGAGCGCCACTTCAAGCGGATGGGGTACCTCGTCATCACCCTCGGCGTGATCTACGCGTACTTCACCTTCAATGAGTACTGGACGCCTCTCTACAAGCTCGCGGAGCACGAGCGCGGCTACCTCGCCGCCGTCTTCAGCGGCCCCTTCGCGCCGCTCTTCTGGTTCACGCAGATCGCCGGGCTGCTGCTGCCGCTCCTGCTGCTGACACTGCCGACGATCTCCTGGGTGAGCCGCCTGCAGGAGATCAAGCTGCTGCGGCCGCGCCCGGCGCTTGCCGCGGCCGGCGCGGCGGCCGGGGTGCTCATCTTCACGTCGGCCGCAGGCGCCCCCACGGCGGGCCTCGGCGACGGCGCCATCGTTCGTGCCCTTCCCTGGGTCCTGACGGTGGTCGCGGCGTGGTTGTTCGCCTCATTCCTGCCGGTCTTCCGGAAGCATCCCATCGCATCCGCCGTCGTGGCCTCGCTGCTCATCAACGTCGGGGCCTGGGTCAAGCGGTTCGTGATCATCGTGCCGACGCTGCAGTATCCGTTCCTGCCGATCCAGCGCGCGCCGGCGGGGTGGGCGTTCTATCATCCGTCCTGGGTCGAGTGGTCGATCACGGCGGCCGCGGTGGCGGGGTTCATCCTCATCTACATCCTGTTCAGCAAACTCTTCCCCATCGTCTCCATCTGGGAGACGCGGGCAGAAGGCGAGGCCGTCCATGCCGGCACGCCATAGACCCGTGGTCCTATGCCTGCTGCTGATCGCCCTCTCCGCGGCGGCGGCGGATGGAGGGCAGCCGGGAGGGCTCTCGCTGGCCGAAGAGACGCGGACGGACGGATCCTGGCTTCTCACTGCGACGGTGCGCGACGACACAGGTGAGCCGGTCGAGGGTGCCGCGGTGACCTTCCTGGCGCGGACGGCGTTCGGATGGCTGCCCCTGGCGGAAGCCGCCACGGACGCCGCCGGCATCGCATCATTCTCGCTGCCTGCCGTGCCGGCATATCGCGAGGTGCGGGCCGGAGCGGATGCGGGGACGACGCTGTCGGCTGAGCTCCTTTTGGCCCGACCTCCGGCGCCCGAACTCGTCAGGCGGCCCGGCCTGGACGTTCTCAGGGAGATGAGCCACCAGCCCGGACTCCTCAGTCCCTATCCCCCGATCCAGATCCTCTTCGTGGTGGCGCTGCTCGGGGCCATCTGGACGACGTACGCCTACCTTGTCTTCCTCCTCGTCGGGCTGCGGCGCGCCCCCTGACCGGCCGGAGAGCGGCATCGGTTCCGCGCCCGATGGCGCCTACCTCCCGGGGTAGGGAAACGGGACTGCGAAGACTACCCGCCGGCGTGTTGTGAGCGCTTCGTCTCACTCTCTAGAGTAGAGGCGGGTGATAGGTTGAACATTTCTCGGCGGACGTTCATGAAGGCGATGGCGGCCACCGGAGCCGCTGCCACGCTTCCCGGAGCCGCGAAACTCATCACCGCCTGGGGCGCACCCGGGCACTCCGCCGGAACGCGTGTCGCGCGGCGCTGGGTCATGGTCATCGACCTGGCGCGGTGCGACGGCTGCCGGAAGTGCACGAAAGCCTGCCAGGCCGAGCATGTCGTGCCGTTCGAGCAGGAGTGGATCCGAGTCTACGACACCGGCAACAACGAGTACGACAAGTACGCGATGCCGGTGCCCTGCCAGCACTGCGAGGTCGCGCCCTGCGTCAAGGTCTGCCCGGTGGGGGCCACCTTCCACAACGAGGACGGCATCGTGCTGGTGGACCACGACCGCTGCGTCGGCTGCCGCTTCTGCATGGCGGCCTGCCCGTACGGGGCGCGCTCGTTCAACTGGACCGAGCCCAAGCACACGGCCGCCGAGTCGTTCGCGCAGTACTCGCCGGAGTACCCGGTCCCGCACCGCAAAGGCACTGTCGAAAAGTGCATGCTCTGCGCGCACCGCGTGATGGTGGGCCGGCTCCCTTCGTGCCTCGAGATCTGCACGGAGGAGGGCATGAAAGCGATCTGGTTCGGCGATGCCAACGAGAACCTTGTCACCAACGGGGAGGACGTCAAGAAGCTGACGCAGCTGCTCGGTGAGGGGCGGGCGTTTCAGTACAAAGAGGAGCTCGGCACCCATCCTCGCGTCTACTACCTGCTCCCCTCGCGCCGCGATTTCACGGCGCCCGCGCCCGCAGCCCCGAGGGAGGATCCCAGTGACCCCTACCGGCCTTAACGTCCGTCCGGAGGAGGCCCCGGTCCTGCGTCCGCTCCAGCACAGCGGGCCCGGCTTCTGGCTGCTGATCGCGGGCCTGCTCACGGTGATCGGCGTCGGTGTGTACGCCTACGCCACGCAGATCCGCGACGGTCTCGGCGTGACGGGACTGAACAACCGGATTTCCTGGGGCATCTACATCACGAACTTCGTCTTCTTCATCGGGGTCAGCCACGCCGGGACGCTGATCTCCGCCATCCTGCGGGTGACGGGAGCGGAGTGGCGCCGGCCGATCACCCGGATGGCCGAAGCGATCACCGTCTTCGCGCTGCTCGTCGGCGCGCCGATGGTCATGGTGGACATGGGCCGCCCCGAGCGCATGCTGAACGTCCTCCGCTTCGGGCGGCTGCAGTCGCCCATCCTGTGGGATGTCATCTCCATCACGACCTACGTGACGGGCAGCCTCCTCTACCTGTACCTTCCGATGATCCCCGATCTCGCACAGCTGCGGGACCTGCCGAGCTTGCCGCGCTGGCGCCGGCGGCTCTACCGTCTGCTTGCGGTCGGGTGGCGGAGCACGCCGCGGCAGCACAGGTTCCTGGAACAGGGCATCGCGGCCATGGCCATCATCATCATCCCGGTGGCCATCTCCGTGCACACGGTCGTCTCCTGGATCTTCGGGATGACGCTGCGGGCCGGATGGCACTCCACCATCTTCGGCCCATACTTCGTCATCGGGGCCATCTTCAGCGGCATCGCGGCGATCATCACGGCGATGGGGGCGTTCCGCCGCGTGTATCATCTGGAGCGCTTCCTCACCCCTGATCACTTCCTGAAGCTCGGCTATCTGCTGCTGACCCTCAACCTGCTCTATCTCTACTTCACAGTCAGCGAGTACCTCACGATCAGCTACGGGGCGGAGGTCAAGGACGTGACCCTGATCCACGCCCTGTTCTACGGCAGCTTCTCCCACCTGTTCTGGGTGATGGCGGTCGTCGGCCTGATCGTGCCGGCCCTGCTCACCGTCCTTCCGCACCTGCCTGTGGTCGAGCGTCTCGAGCGGATTCCGCTCCTGCGTCCCGTCCCGGCGGGATTGGCCGCGCTCGTGATCGGAAGCCTCGGCGGGGCGGCGCATTTCCGGGCCACGCCTCGGATCGCCGCGATCGGCGGTATCCACCACGACGTGCTGCTCGTCATCGCCGGCGTGCTCGCGGCGGCCGCGCTGCTTGCGCTGCTCCCGGCGCTGCGCCGGCGTCCGGTGGCGTCCATCGTCATCGCCTCGGTGCTCGTCAATATCGGGATGTGGCTTAAGCGCTACATCATCGTGGTGCCGAGCATGGCTCTGCCCCTCACGCGCA